>JABHGV010000097.1 GCA_018671895.1 Rhodospirillaceae bacterium
ACACCCGACGCTGCACGGCGGCATCAATGCCGTCTTCGGCCGTTAGTTCATCCAGCGATGCGCCGCCCAGAAAACACAGGTAGGCCGGTATCAACGGCAGGATGCACGGTGAGACAAAGCTGAGGATCCCTGCGGTCAGGGCGCCGATATATGAAATTTCCATGGCTAATAGATGCCTGATTCAGAGAACACGTACAAATAACTTGTTCGTGTTCCCGAAACCCTAGCTTCCCGCTACCTTGATGTTGGTGTTTTCAGGGACGTTAATGACCTTTTTCTTGCGGATATAATCCATCACCACGTCATAGACTGGCGGGCCTTGGGTGCCTTCGTTGACCGACGCCCAGCCGCTAACGACGTAAGTCTTGGACGGCTCGATCAACTGACCGGTTTTCAAGTGGGTCATTTCGCTGATGCGTGAGCCCATGGGCTTGTGAGGATCAATAGCGTATCCCATGCCGCCGACACGAACCATATCGCCGCCTTGCTGGTAATAGGGATCGATGTTGTACAGGTTGTCTGCGACATCTTCGAGAATGGTTTTCAGCAGTTCGCCGGTCATTTCCGAACGATAGCAGTTCGGGTACGAAATGGCGGTCTGGGTAAAGACGTCATCGACCGTAATATCTGATCCCGGCGGCAGGGTGCGACCCCAGCGGAAGCCCGGTGACAGGGCAATCTCGGCGTCGCGTTCTTCGATCATCGCCTGACAAATCAGGTCATCGAATGTGCCGTTCAGGTTGCCACGGCGATATAAAAGACTTTCCGTCTTGCCAAGAACCGTATTCAGCTTGTCAGCATGCGGAGCCCTGATTTTGTCGACGACGGCGGCAATTTCCGGATCCGGGGTAATGACGTCAGAGAAAATCGGCATCAGCTTGTAGTTATAATTGACGATCTTCTTGTTCTTGATTTCCAGATCCAGTCGACCGAGGAACTTGCCGTGCGAGCCGGTGGCAATCAACAGGGTATCGTTGACGTTGATGACGGCAGGAATAGCGTCATGGGTGTGACCGGTCAGGATGACGTCAATGCCATCGACACGCGATGCCAGCTTGCGGTCGACATCGAAACCGTCATGGCTGGCCATAACGACCAGTTCGGCACCGGCGGCACGCGCCGCTTCGACATGCCCACGCACGATGTCTTCCTGAATGCCAAATGCCCATTCAGGAATCATGTAGCGCGGGTTGGCGATCGGGGTGTAGGGGAATGCCTGACCAATGACGGCGATATTGACGCCGCCGCGTTCAAAGAATTTGGTGCTTTCGAACACCGGTTCTTCGAATTCGGTGTCGCGCACATTACCGGCAAGGAACGGGAAGTCTAGTTTTTCGACCAGTTCCTTGACCCGTTCGGCGCCAAGCGTGAATTCCCAGTGGCCGGTCATCACATCGACACCAAGGGCGTTCATGGCATCGACCATATCCTGGCCGTTGCTTTGCAGCGCCGTGTAGGAACCTTGCCAGGTGTCGCCGTTATCGACGAGCAGGGTGTTGTCCGGGCGTTCGGCGCGGATTGCCTTGATCAGGGTCGCCATGTTGGCGAGGCCACCGATGCGGCCATATTCGCTCGACAGCATGGAATAGTCGGAACTTGAGAATGCATATGCGTCGCGTGTGCCCCCGGCAATGCCGAAGTGTTTGAGGAAGTTCTTGCCGGTAAGATGCGGTGGCAGGCCGTTGACTTCGCCGACGCCAAGGTTGACCGAAGGCTCGCGGAAATAAAGCGGTACCAGCTGAGCATGAATATCGGTGAAATTGAGCAGGGTAACCTGACCGACAGAATCAAACTTTAACAGTTCTTTTTGGCTCATCCGTCCGGCTGCGGTGGCCGCTGTAATGCCACCAAGGGGCGCCATCATGGCGGCGGTGGCGGCGGTTACTTGCATGAAATCTCGGCGTGTCAGCATGGTAATACTTCCATCAATTCGTGATGTTAAACAAAGGTGTTTGGGTGTTCATCGATGCTTGCATCGGTGACGTTGTCTTTAAATTAAGGACAAAAAACGGGCGGCAGCCGGGAATAAGACCAGAATGCCGCCCGATTATTTGCTCTTTCGTACGTTCTAGCGGACTAGTTACGTACGCTGGGTGACTCGTTCATAACGCCTTTGGCGCGATGATTAAGATAGAGCTCCAGATTGGTGTACTCATCCGAACCTTGTTTGAAAGGTTGTGCACGGATGTTTTTGTTGCAGCCACGGAAGCGGCGATGCAGTGACCCGATCTTCTGCCATTTCAGGCGGTAGGTCGGGAAACCGTTGCCAAGACCATTGGTCAGAACGTTTGCCCGGATTTTGACGCCCGGGAAATCAACATGACAGTGGGTGCAAGCCATATCGAGGCCGCCACGGCGGGTCTCGTAGAACTCTTTGCCAGCCTCGAAGAACGGGGCGGCATCACCATCAACAGCAACATTTATCGGCATATCGCGGGACTGCGTGCGGATGAAGGCAGCCATGCCCAGCATCTGATCGCTTTCCCACTTCCAGGCTTTCGCCTTCATGCGGTTGGTGCGGCAGTTGTTGACTTCGTCCTGAATGGAGCGAAGTTTTTTGTCGTCCTTGTTGTAAACCGGATACATATTCGATTTACCTTTCATGGACGAACCGTCGGCTCCATGACAATCAGCACATGACTTGCCCGCTTCACCGTCAGTTTTGGACCATTCATCGTTACCGATGTCGACCCACATAAATGCCGGATTAGAGAAATCATCGTCCTGCATAGCCTGGGTTTCTGGGATCGCCCAGTCATACCCTGACTTCAGAGCCTCTTCTTTGGGAGCACAAGCAGCAACCAGCACGCCGAAACCGGCGAACATGACAATCTGCTTGATTAAGCTTGTTTTCTTCATGACAAAATTACCTTCCCTGTAATTGAGTTGCTGATCTTTAAGCAACTGTCATCTTGCTGGAGGCGGAGACCGTTTTACCGGCATCGTCAGTCCATACAAAATCGAATGTTCCGCTTTCAGTCGCCTTTGCATAGAAAGCAAAGTACGGGTTGGCGGCAACGGAAGGATGAAGAGTAGCTTTAAGCAGCTCTTTGCCATTGAAGGAACAAGAGAAGGTATTGATGATCATCCTGGGGATCAACTTACCGGTTTTCTTGTTCTTACGGGTGCCGGTTTCCATTTTGTGGGAAATCAGGGTCTTGATCTGAATCTGTTCACCCTTTTTGGCACTTTTCGGAACTTTAACGCGTGGTTTCTTAGCCATTATTCAATATCTCCTGAAAACGTTTGGGTCAGCCGCCGCAGCCGCCGATTGTAACCTTGACCTGCTTGGTGCCGCTGTAGACAGAACCGTCACTCATAACGGCTGCAGCAACAACGTTCTGGGTTTTACCCAGGCGCATGCGGGTCGAAACTTCGGCTTTGCCGAGACCAGGTGCCATGGTGAATGACACAACTTCAGGGCTCGGATTGCCTTCAGCCACGAGGATTACAGACTTAACGTGGTCTGCATCGGTCATCGGGCTGTCAACACTGACCGTAACCGGAACGGTACGGCCGTTTTCGGCGATCTCAGGAAGCTTGACCGTAACCTTGCCCGCGGTGGCTTTTTTGCCGCCGGTGAACTTGGAAATGGCTTTGGCAGCCTTTTCAGGAGTCGCTGCGGCTTCGCTGGTCGTTAAACCAGTGCCGACCACTGCAAGCGCACCGAGACCGGCGCCCTTAAGCACCTGACGGCGCCCGATAACAGTGGATTTATTCATCGTTGTAGACATGTGTATTCCTTTATCTCACACGGAAAATTACTTGGAGTAACTTCCCTTAAGTGTCGTCAGGTAAGCGACAATGTCTTCGACGTCTTGCGGAGACAGAATCGTTTTTCCGGCAAATTTCTTAAGAACTGCCGTTTTTCCAGGGACCAGAAACGCCGGCATGATGGTGTCGGGGTTCAGAACCTTCGGGTCAACCAGGCGCATGCGTAGCTCTGCTGCACTGTAGTTGGAACCGGATTCACCAAGATCAGGTCCCACTTCGCCGTGGAACTGTTCTTCTGGAATTGGCATAACATGGCATGCCAAGCAGTTGCCTTTTTTCCTGTTAACGGCAGTTTTCTTGCCTTGAACAGGGTCACCGGCTTTGCCGGTTAAAGATTGTGGAATGGTGCCGTCGACGATCTTGTAATCAGCAGCCATAGTGCCCGTAACGAGCGCTCCGCTAACGACAATACCGGTAAGAGCACCTACAATAATGCGGTAGGTCATTGTCCCTCCTTAGTGTGTTGCACGCACGCAAAAACAGCTTGTCTCCCCCTACGCGAGAATATGTTCAAAATGCTATGGGTAGTATGCCCGATCACACAGAACAATCAAAAGATACGCCCTGTTATTCAGGGTTCTCATTTTCGTGATTGAGTACAAGCTAGACGAGATTGACGGTAAAAGGCAAGGGCGAATTTTTTCACATAAATGGCTAATAAATAACGGGAAACCGGCGCTTACCGGGGAATCCAACACAAATTTAAGGGATTTCCCGTATACGCCTTCCAGTCGCCAGAAACGGCCAATTTGGCTTGAATATCAGTCGCTTGACAGCAGTGCCTTGATGGCGCCACCAAGAGTCCCTTCTTCAAGGTATTTCAAGCCGATTAATCCACCAATAATGATAGAGACCAGCGCAATCAGCGATCCCATGGCCAGTGTCGACATGCCGGTAATACCTTGCCCAACAGTGCAACCGAGCGCCAGAACGCCGCCAATTCCCATGATTGTCGCACCAACGAGGTGGCGGGCCATGTCGCTGCCGTCCGAGAACGATTCAATGCGGAAGGTATTGCTGGTGAGCGCCACAAGGAAAGAGCCGACAATGACGCCGCCGACGGTGGCGATGCCAAAGTTGATGGTGGAGCCGGTAAAGGTCATCAGGTACTGGATGCTTTCGCCTGCCGGGGCAACGAAAGTGAAAGAGAACAAGGGCAGGGGTTCGAAATCATCAAATCCCAGAACGCCGGTCAGCCACCATCCCAGTGGTACCAGCAATCCGATAATGGTTCCGCCCAGAATGGCATTGCCCGAGGACCGGAATTCGTCATCTTTGAAGATGTAGAACAGCAGCCCAAGAACGATGACCGTTGTTACAGAAACGCGAATGGCTTCCGGGTCGGACCCGCCGATGGATGCGATCATGTCGATGATGCCTTGCGATGCCAATTCCATTTCAGACAAATCAACGTTGCTAATGGCTTCCAGTTCAACGCGCGCCATGCCGACGAGGCCGCGAAGGGTCATGTACGCGAAAATTCCCATAACCAGGACGACAACAATGGATTTCAGGTTGCCGCCACCGATTCGCACAAGGTTTTTATTGGCACAACCGCCAGCCATGCTCATGCCAAAGCCGAACATCAGGCCACCGATAATCGCGCCGAGCCAGCCGAAATTGGTGGTTTGATAAATAGTCGTATACAGATCGACCATTCCCATGACATGCAGGGCTTGGGAGCCGATAATGGCAACGGTCATGGCCAGCATCCAGCTTCTGAAGCGGGTATAATCTTCCATGAAGACGATGTCGGAAAGTGCACCCATAGTGCAGAAATTTGTTTTGTTGGCGACGCCGCCAAAGACGATTCCGGCAAGGAAACCAGTGGCTGCGACAATTGTTGTTACGGGGAACTCATCCATCAAAACTCTCCATTGTTAACATACTCTGGGCGCCTAGCGTTCCCCTGATCCAACAGGCTCATTGAACATGATCAAGGGAAAGTCCGTATAATATAATTATCGTATTAAGTATATTCGATTCTGCTTAAATGGCTGCTATAATGGTCACTGGCGTGGTCAATATGTACTACCTGTATAGGGTGGGAACCCTTAGTATTAGCGCCAAATTCCCGGTAACGATCACAGGGCTGTATGAAGCCGGGGTTACCAGATAACTCAAGTATTTTAGGGAGAGACGTTATGAGTGAAGGCGACAACGCCAAATCAATGTCCATTATTGTCACCAAGGGTACCCTCGACTGGGCTTACCCGCCGTTTATTCTGGCGACAACTGCTGCTGCTATGGACGTTAAGGTGAGCATGTTCTTCACCTTCTACGGGTTGCAACTTCTGAAAAAGAATCTTGATCACCTGCAAATCTCGACGCTCGGTAACCCGGCCATGGAAATGCCGATGATGGGCATGCACATGACCATGCCGAACATCATGTCGGCGATTCCCGGTGTTGATGCCATGTGCTCGACGATGATGAAGAACCTGATCAAGAAGAAGGGCGTTGCCTCTATTCCTGAACTGCGCGAAGCGGCCATTGAATCCGACGTCAAGATTACGGCCTGTCAGATGACCCTCGACCTGTTCGAAATGGAAACCAAGGACCTGATTCCCGATATTAATCTTGGCGGTGCTGCCATGTATATGGAAGACGCTCTGAAATCGGACATCAACCTGTACATCTAATCGACTGTATCATTCAGATTGGTGAGACTTAAATGACGGCGAACACAGGTAATTCAACAACTGCCGATACGGGATCCGATGTCGAGGATTTCCTGACGGTTGATTTTGTTGGTGAAGGCAGCCCGCTATCAAGGCTGTTCAGCCTGTGTAATGTCGATCAAAAGGCTGAATTCCAACCTGTTCGCCGTTCACTCCGTATTCACGGACATTCGACGACGATCCGCCTGGAACAGGCCTTTTGGACGGTTCTGGAGGTGCTTTCTGCCGAAGAAGGCGTTTCTGTGGCCCAACTGGTCACCAAGATTCACGACCACTGTATGGGCACGAATGACAAAAATCTGTCTTCGTGTCTTCGGGTGGTCTGCTTGAAGTTCATCAATATCTGTACTTGATAAACAACTAATATAGGGTGTAGCCTATCGTCACTTTCGCATGGAATTGACAGGAGAAGACCAAAATGACGACGACTTTAGACACCAAGGGTATGAATTGCCCGCTGCCGATTCTTAAGGCGAAAAAAGCGATCAAGGGCCTCGAAGCGGGCGAAACTCTGGAAGTTCTTTCCACTGACCCTGGTTCGGTCAAGGATTTCGAAGCTTTTTGTCGTTCCACCGGCAATGAACTGCTGGAAAGCAATGAAGAAGGTGGCGTTTACACCTACATGATTAAGAAATCGTCATAACTCTTTATTTTAAAAGAGATATGTAGTTGTTGAGGCCGGATTTCATCACGAAGTTCGGCCCCAATTTTTTATACTGGATAGCGTGCTTGATGAAACAGACAATGCTCAGGCTTGAACACGGTTTTTCAACGATATGTCGTCGACTGCCGATGTTTGTCGTGCTGGTTCTGAGCCTTCTTGTGTTCTCGCCCCAGACTGCCAACGCGTCTGCCGCTGAATTGGTGATGTTCGAAAGCGAAGGCTGTGAATGGTGTGAAACCTGGCACGATGAAATCGGTGTTGTGTACAGCAAAACCGGCGAAAGCGCGGTTCTGCCCCTGCGTCTTGTTGATGCTGACGAGGACTTTCCGGATGATTTGGCTGATGTTCCCGGAATTTTCTACACGCCGACCTTCGTTATCATGAAGGACGGTCTGGAAAGAGGGCGAATCACGGGGTACCCCGGCGAGGACTTTTTCTGGCAGCTTCTCGACGAAATTATCGAGAAGATGGATGCCAAACGGGCCGACGGTTCCTGAAATGCCGTTTGAATACCCCGGTATCAGGTTTTTCTGCACTTCCCAACTATTCTATGTTATTGATTCTTCCTAAGTATTTGGCTCTTTTGGGTTGAGCCGGACCGGGAGTTATTTGCTGAAAATGTCACAACGGCGAAATATCAACGATACCGACGAAGCTGTTCAGAATGCAGACTGGGCATTGGGTATTTTTGAATCATCGCTGAACATGGTCTGCCTTTGTGACAAGGGCAAAATAAATTACATCAACACCGCCGGACTTGAAATGCTCGGCCTGAAATCGGCGAAACGCGCCGCAGGCAGGGATTTTTCTGAATTTGTCCATCCCGATTATCGTGACATTGTCGCCGAACTGATGGAAGGCGGCCATACGGAACCCGAACCGTTTGAAATCAAGCTGAAGCGCGGCAAGGGCCGCGATATCAGTGTCGAAACCACTTTTATGCCCGTGGGCGAGGCCGAAAAAGGTTTTGTCGTTATTCGAGCCCGCGATATCACCGAAAAATTACGCGCTACAGAAATTCTCATGCGCAGCGAGAACCGCTATCGACGGCTGGTCGAAAGCGCACTGGACATGTTTTGCATCTGCCATGACGGGATAATAACCTTCATCAATGCGGCCGGTGCGGCATTGTTGAAAGAAGAGGATTCCAGCAACCTGATTGGCCGCGACCTGTCGAGCATCATCCATCCCGATTATCAGGAGGTGGTGGAAGATGGTCTGGGTGACCTGTGCAAGGAAATTGACAGTTCAGAAACGACAAGTTCATCAATTCCTTTGAAATTCATGCGCAGCAATGGCGAAGATATCGATGTCGAGATATCGATTATGCCGTTCGGAGGGCAGGGCGAAAACGCCTATATGCTGGAAGTTCGGGATATCACCCAGCGCTTGCGCACGACCGTTCGCCTGCGCGAACGTGAAGAAAGGTTGCACGGTATTATGGCAACCGTCGCCGACGCCATTGTCACCACCGATGAGCGGGGTGTTATCCAGTCATTCAACGCGGCGGCTGAGGAAATATTTGGCTATGCCCTGACCGAAATCATTGGCCAGAATGTCAAAGTCCTGATGCCGGATGCCATCGGGAAAAAGCATGATGGTTATATCAATACGTACAAGAAAACCGGGGTTAAGAACGCCATATCGTTGATGGGACGCGAGGAAACCGGACTGCGAAAAGATGGCACAGAATTTCCGATCGAGATTTCCATCACCGAAATGTGGCTTGGTTCAATGCGCTTGTTCACGGCCATCATCCGCGACATCACAGAACGCAAGCAGGCGCAGGAAAAGCTGGAATTCAGGGTCGAAGAAAGAACCCGTGAATTAACCCAGGAAATCAAGGAACGCCAGATTGTTGAAGAGCAATTGCGCCTTGCCGGTGAGGTGATTTCAAACCTGACGGAATCCGTGGTGATCGTTGATAAGCGATTCCGGATCACCGGCAGCAATCCTGCCTATACGGAAATGACGGAATTCAAGGCCGACGAAGTGTTTGGCAAGCTGCCGTTTTTCTACAAGGTGTTGAAAAAAGACAAGGACTTGTTTGCCGAAATGCAGGGTGACCTTGAAATAAATGGTCGTTGGGTCGGGGAATTCTGGACCGAGAAAAAAAGTGGCAAGAAATATGCCGTCCGCCTTTCTGTCGCTGCAATTATCAACGCCGATAAAGACACCACCCATTATGCCTGTGTGCTGAATGACATCACCAAGCGCAAGCAAGATGAAGAGCGTATTTTCTATCAAGCCAATTACGATGCCCTGACGGAATTGCCCAACAGAAGCCTGTTTCTGGACCGCCTTAATCAGGGGCTCGATACAATGCAGCGCATGGACCGCATGCTTGGGTTGATGTTCATCGATCTCGACGGTTTCAAGCTGGTTAACGATACCCTGGGTCACGATGTCGGTGATTTGTTATTGCAGGAAGCTGCAGACAGGCTAAGTCATTGTGCGCGAGCGGGCGACACGGTGGCGCGCCTTGGCGGCGATGAATTCACTGTCATCATGCCCAATTTGGTCCATGCCAGCGATGCGCATCTGCTGGCACAACGTATTCTCGATGCATTGGCAAAGCCGTTCCGCCTGAATGAGCAAGAGTCTTTTATTTCCGGCAGTATCGGCGTGACCCTGTTCCCGTCTGATGCGACCAATGCACAGGATCTTATTCGCAATGCCGATTCCGCCATGTACAAGGCGAAAGAACACGGCAAGGACAACTATCAGTTCTTTACGGCGGACATGAACGCCGAGGTGCAGGAACGCCTGGAAATGAAGAATGGCCTCAGCACGGCGATTGGGAACAATGAATTGTCCCTTCATTATCAGCCGAAGCTGGAAATCGGCAGCGGACTTATCACCGGCGTTGAGGCGCTGATGCGCTGGGAAAACAAGGAACTGGGGCACGTCTCGCCGGTCAAATTCATTCCCGTACTTGAAGAAACCGGCATGGTTGTCGAAGTCGGGGACTGGGCATTGCGAACGGCATGTGAACAACACATGAAGTGGCTGGATGCCGGATTGCCGCCGATCCGCATCGCCGTCAATCTGTCTGCGCGTCAGTTGCGCGAGCCCACGTTCGTCGAGAATTTCGAGAAGATCATGAAGGAAACAGGGGTGACGTCCGATAGCCTGGAGTTGGAAATCACTGAAAGCATGCTGATGTCGGATTCCCACAATTCGGTCATTGCGCTGGATCAGTTACACAATATGGGCATGCACGTTGCCATGGATGACTTCGGCACCGGCTATTCATCACTCAGTTATCTGAAGAAGTTCCCTATTGATACCATCAAGATTGACCGTTCCTTTGTTGCCGATATCGCCACCGATACGGACGATGCGGAAATCATCAGAACCATCATAACCATGGGCCATACCCTTAACCGCAGGGTCGTTGCCGAGGGTGTCGAAACCGAGGAACAGCTATCCTTACTCAGGCAATACAAGTGCGATGAAATTCAGGGATACTTCTTTAGCCGTCCGCAAAGGGCCGATGACCTGACGGCGTTCCTGACCGAACATAATTTCACAAATAACAAAAAAGCCAGCGCTTAGTTATTGCTGCATCTCATGCCAGCGGCACGCCATTCCCAGCGAACGTGCCGTATTGTCGACTGTCGCCAGACAGGATTTGACGTTTTCTTCCGGAATCCATACGCCGAACCTGATTTCATAGTCACAGCCGTCGGGGCTTGAGACCCTGCATGAATTCAGGCGCACGACATTGGCCTTGAATTCACTGAAAACCTCACTCAAACGGGCAATCAGGCCGGGTTGGTCGTCGCCTTTCAGGACAATTCGGTGGGTGATGTGGGCGGTTTCGTCATGTTCTGGCGATAACTCGAACGGGCTGACGTTAATTTCAGCCCCCTTCAGCAATTCAATTGCGACCAGGGATTCTTCGACATCTTTTAAAGACACCTCGGCGGGCAGGGTGCATACAGTGGTAAATTTGCTGGCTGCGCCAAGCACCGAGAAGGTCGTGTCGCCTAGACTGATGCCCAAATCAAACAGATGTCCGGTGACTTCCGAGATAATCCCGACGCGGTCGGGACAGGTAATGGAAATCAATGCGTTGGTGGCCATTTTTCCGCCTTTGTTATGGTTTATTTAAACTTCAATATAATAGCCTAAGCAGATGATTGACAGTCAACAACAGGCTCATCGGATGTCGGGTCGCATGCATCTCCTCCTTCCGTTCTTCTTGACGATGTTCATTTTGCTCGTCTGGTCGGGCTCATCTTGGGGGCAGAGGGCTCAGCCGACGCCACCGGTGACGGGGAAAACCTCTGCCGAAGTCCTGATGTATGAACACCCGAGGATAGGCTACCAACTGGCGGTGCCGCCCGGCGTGCAACTGGAAGACCGGGGCGACGAACGGGGTATCACGCTGTCGTCTCGCAAGGGCTATCTGATTAACGTGCAGACCGGAAGCAGCAATCCATCGGCCTCTACCCACGACCTGCTGGCCCGGCTGGAAGCCCAATACTTGGGTCCCGGACGCCCATGGTCGGTAAAGATTGAAGAGGCGAAGACCTCTGTCGCCGGACTGGATTCCTTGCAGGCTATTTACGAAGGATCTGGTTCGCGCATTCGGGTTATCGTCGCACGTGGCAAGACACTCGATTACGTGTTCTTTTTCTTCTCATCGCCGGAAAACTTCAAGAAGCACGAGGCCGATTTCAACTGGTTGCTGGAGAACTTCCAGCCCGTTGCCGCCGACAAGCTTTCCGGCACCATGGGCAACGTACTGAAATTCAACGGCGCCAGCCTTGGCTACATGATGGATTATCCGGAAACCTGGGTGTTCGAGCAGACCGGCAATCATTCGGTGGTCTTTAGCGGCAAACCGGGGACACCGGAATATTTCGCGACCGTCAATATCCAGAACATCGGCGGCAACGATTCAGCCGCCCTGACAAGCCAGCTTAAGCGCGATATTGCTCGCATTGACGGTGCTGCAACCTTTGCTGATGATACGCCGTTTCATTACTCGAAGGATGGCCGGGTCATGCAGGGGCATCAGTTCTCTGTTTCCTATAATCGCGATGGCAATCGTTACCGTCAGTGGTCCGTCGCCATCCCCAGACGTGATGGTAAATTAATCCATTTGTGGTCTTATGCAGCACCGGATGACCGGTTTGCGCGGCACGCTCCGGTGGCCGGCAAAATGCTCGGCACCTGGACAATCATTCAGTAATTAAAAGTTCTCGCGACGCCCCCGTTTCATCCTACAATATTCCGATTCCGGGAAGACGGTAGAAGTCAGGGGGAGAGTGACATGTCGGACAAGGTTCTCGAAAGAATAACGTTTCAGCCTGGAGACAGATTGTTCAAGGAAGGCGATGAAGGCAATCAGGCCTTCGTGATGGAAGAGGGCGAAGTGCAGATCGTCAAGGTCACGGGCGAGAAAGAAATCGTTCTGGCAACCGTCGGGAAGGGCGGTGTTGTTGGTGAAATGGCACTGCTGGATGATAGCCCCCGAATGGCGACGGCGCGTTCAACCAAGGGCGGACGGGCGATCGTAATTTCCAGACAAATGTTCGAAGCCAAGATGGCCAAGGCCGACCCGTTTGTCCGGGGCTTGTTGAATATTCTCGCCGATCACGTGCGCAGAATGTCGAAGGCGAAAGCCGTCGAAGTTCAGGACCAGCCTTCATTTGGCCCTGCTGACGCTGAATGGGAAGAGGTCAAGCCGGTCGGCATGGGACCCGATAAATGACCAAACAAGACGACTCGCAGGATAATTCCGGTAAGGTGTTGCCGGGACCGATTAAAATCGGCTTCGGGGCGAAGATCCGCGGCTATTTCCTGGCCGGTGTTCTGATAACCGCGCCCATTTCCATCACCTTTTATCTGGCTTGGCTGTTCATCAATTTCGTCGATGCCAAGGTAACACCACTGATCCCGGTGAAGTACAACCCGGAAACCTATTTGCCGTTCGGCACGCCGGGACTGGGACTGATCGTCGTTTTCATCGTCCTGACCTTGACCGGTGCACTGACCGCCGGGTTTGTCGGGCGTCTGTACCTGCGCATGAGTGAGCGTTTGTTGAACCGGATGCCGGTCATTCGTGGCATTTATGGCGCCATCAAACAGATTCTGGAAACCGTGCTGGCGAAGCAGTCTAGTGCCTTTCGCGAGGCGGTGCTGGTCGAGTACCCACGTCGCGGTATGTGGGCAATTGCCTTCATTACCGGCACTACCCGCGAAGAAGTGCAGCACCTGACCGAAGAAGAGTGCATCAACATATTCCTGCCGACGACGCCCAACCCGACATCGGGGTTCTTGTTGTTCGTGCCGAAGAAGGAGCTGACACCGCTGTCCATGAGTGTCGAAGAAGCTCTGAAGATGGTCATATCGGGCGGTATCGTCACGCCGCCAGACCATCGCCCGCCTGAAGAACAGACCAAACCCCAGGTTTCGGCTGCGACCTATGAAGATATGGATGTGTTGCGCGAGAAAAACCGAGCGCCTGTGTTGGTGACGAAGAAATAAGTCCTGATCTGAATTCAGTCACTTCACCTGAATGTTTTTCAAAACATTATCGGTGTCATCACATGGGATTGTCTGGTGACGGGGGGCTTTTCGAAATGGTTGTGAAACCGGTACTAATATTCTATTTTAACTAGGTAATTAATGATAATGGGGAGTTGGGGCATGGAATTTTCTGTCTTCGCGTTGGTGCTGGTTTTTACTGCGATCATTCTGGTTTTTCTGGGGGTTAAGACAGTATCCCAGGGTATGGAGTTTACAGTCGAGCGCTTTGGCCGTTACACCAAGACCCTTCGCCCCGGCCTGCATCTGATTATCCCCATTGTTGATAAGATCGGCTCGCGCATCAATATGATGGAGCAGGTTCTCGACGTGCCGTCCCAGGAAATCATCACCAAGGACAATGCCATGGTTACCGTCGACGGGGTGGTGTTTTATCAGGCCCTCGACGCTGCCAAGGCATCCTACGAGGTCAATAACCTGGTGTTGGCCATCCTCAACCTCACCATGACCAATATCCGCACCGTTATGGGTTCCATGGACCTGGATGAGCTGCTATCGCAACGCGACGTCATTAATTCGCAACTCCTCACCGTTATTGACGAGGCGACCAACCCGTGGGGCATTAAGGTGACCCGAGTCGAGATCAAGGACATCTCGCCGCCTCGCGATCTGGTCGATGCCATGGCCCGTCAGATGAAGGCCGAGCGCGACAAGCGGGCAAATATTCTTGAGGCCGAGGGTCATCGCCAGTCGGAGATTCTAAAAGCCGAGGGTGAAAAACAGGCCGCTATTCTGGAGGCCGAAGGTCGCCGCGAGGCAGCCTACCGCGATGCAGAGGCCCGCGAGCGCGAGGGCGAGGCAGAAGCCAAGGTAACCACAATGGTCTCCGATGCCATCTCCAGCGGTAACGTGCAGGCAGTCAATTATTTTGTTGCCCAGAAATATGTTGAGGCCCTTAAAGATATAGCAACATCGAACAACGAAAAGGTCATTTTGCTACCGATGGAGAGTTCCGGCATTCTTGGCTCTCTGGCTGGTATAGCCGAGATCGCCAAGGAGTCATTTAAGGATAGTGGTGGATCCCATGCCGAGGGCGGCCCTTGGGAAAAGAAGGACTGAAACCTTGGAACAATTGGACATACTAAAAGAGATCACCATCTGGCACTGGTTTGGTGCTGGTGCCCTGCTGTTAGTGCTGGAAATGCTGGTTCCCGGGGTAATTTTTATGTGGCTGGGCATTGCAGCCGGTATCACCGGTTTTGTTTTGTTGGCTTTCCCGACCATGAGTTGGGAGGTTCAATTCTTTGTTTTCGCAGGCTTTTCCATTGTTGCCGTGTTCGCCGGTCGCGCCTGGGTGAAAAGCAATCCGACCAAATCGGATCAGCCGAATCTCAACATTCGCGGTGCCCAGTATGTCGGGCGCAGCTTCACGCTGACGGAGCCCATCGAGAATGGTTTCGGAATAATCGTTGTAGATGATACTCGCTGGAAGATCTCTGGTCCGGACTTGCCTGCGGGTAGTAAAATCAACGTCACTTCCCAGGACAACCAGATGTTCATGGTTGAGGCCGTTAAAGACTAAACGGCACGGCCTAACCCGACCTTAAATACCTGACCGCTGCGTCGCGTTCGAACAGATAGAGCAGGGTGCGGAGCGCCTTGCCGCGTGGGCCTTCCAGGTCTGCATCTTTATTTAAAATCAGTTCCGCATCATCGCGGGCTGCGGCCAGCAGGCCGGCGTGGGCGCTTAGGTCTGCAATGCGGAATTCCGGCAAGCCACTTTGGCGGGTTCCCAGCAATTCACCGGCACCGCGCAGTTCAAGATCCTTTTCGGCGATAACGAAACCGTCGTCGGTCTCGCGCATGGTCGCCAAACGGTCGTGGGCGGTGCTGGTCAGGGGTTCCAGAAACAGCAACAGGCAGTGGGATTCTTCCGTGCCG
>JABHGV010000098.1 GCA_018671895.1 Rhodospirillaceae bacterium
CAAGCTGGCTCAGATTTTCGTAAACGTTGTCCGACATTTATAGCTCCTCAATATCGCCCAGCGCCTGTGTCTCGGCAAATTCTGTGGCGAAGGCGTTAAGCGCACCTTCAGCGATGGCGTCGCGCATGCCCCGCATCAGGTCCTGATAATAGTGCAGATTGTGCCAGGTCAAAAGCATGGCCCCCAGAATCTCTTCGCATTTGATCAGGTGGTGCAGATAGGCGCGGGAAAACCCGGTGCATGCCGGGCAAGCACAGTCCGCATCCATCGGGCGATTGTCGTCGCGATGACGCGCGTTGCGCAGGTTCAACGGCCCGCGCCGGGTAAAGGCCTGGGACGTGCGCCCGGACCGTGTCGGCAGCACGCAATCAAACATGTCGATACCGCGCAGCACCGCGCCAACCAGATCATCGGGCTTGCCGACCCCCATCAGGTATCGCGGGCGATCACCCGGCAACATCGGGGCGGTGTAATCCAGAACCTCGAGCATCGCTTCCTGACCTTCGCCGACGGCCAGCCCGCCGATGGCGTAACCATCGAAACCGATGTTTTTCAAAGCCTCGACCGATTCCTCGCGCAGGTCCGGATAGACGCCGCCTTGAACGATGCCGAACAGGCCGTATCCGGGGCGTTCGGAAAACGCTTCTTTCGAGCGTTCCGCCCAGCGCATGGACAGGCGCATGGATTCTGCCGCCTGTTCAGGCGTCGCCGGAAACGGCGTGCATTCATCGAACGCCATGGTGATGTCGGCATCCAGCATGCGCTGGATATCCATGGATTTCTCCGGCGTCAATTCGACCATCGCTCCGTCGACGTGGGAGCGGAAGGTGACGCCTTTTTCCGTCATCTTGCGAAGATCGTTAAGGCTCATCACTTGAAAGCCGCCGGAATCGGTCAGGATTGGTCCCGGCCAGTTCATGAATTTGTGCAGCCCACCCAGCCGTTCGATGCGCTCGGCACCGGGGCGCAGCATCAGGTGATAGGTGTTGCCCAGAAGAATCTCGGCTCCGGTATCGCTGACGGAACCCGGCATCATGCCCTTGACCGTGGCGGCCGTTCCGACCGGCATAAAGGCCGGAGTCTCGAAACTGCCGTGGGCCGTCGTGACGCGTCCGCGGCGCGCTTTTCCATCCGTCGTTGAAACGTCAAACTTCACGTCTTAAGGCTCCTTTTCAAGCAGGCATCCATCGCCATAGGAATAGAAACGGTAACCTCTTTCGATTGCCGTAGCGTAGGCCTTTTTCATTTTCTCCAGTCCGGTAAATGCCGCGACCAGCATAAACAGGGTCGACCGCGGCAGATGAAAGTTCGTTAGCAGCGCATCGGTGATGCGAAAGCGGTATCCCGGCGTGATGAAAATATCGGTATCGCCGCTGAACGGATGCACGGTGCCGTCATCGTCTGTCGCTGATTCCAGAATTCTCAACGACGTGGTGCCGATGCAAACGACGCGCCCGCCCGCCGCTTTTGCGTCGTTGATGGCGTTGGCCGTGGCCGCGTTAATTTCGCCCCATTCGGCATGCATCACATGGTCGTCGGTATCGTCGACACGCACCGGCAGGAAGGTTCCGGCCCCCACATGCAGGGTGACGGTGACCCGCTTGATGCCGCCGGCCTCGATTGCGCTCAGCAATTCAGGTGTAAAGTGCAGCCCTGCTGTCGGGGCGGCGACGGCGCCATCTTTGGCGGCGAACAGGGTCTGATAATCGTCGCGGTCTTTTTTATCGGCCAGACCTTCACGCTTGATATAAGGCGGTAATGGCATGCCGCCATGGGCGTCCAGAGCCGTCATCAGGTCGGCACCCGCCTTGTTGAAATCAAGGGTGACCTCGCCGCCGTCGCCCTTGTCTGAACATGTGGCCTGAAAATCCGTGGCGAAGATGATGACATCGCCGGGCTTCAGTTTTTTTGCCGGGCGCGCAAAGGCATCCCAGCTGTTATCTGACAAACGCTTGTGCAGGGTCACCTCAATGTTAGCCATCGCCCCGCCCACACCCCCGGCCTTGCCACGCTTGCCCTTCAGACGCGCCGGAATAACGCGGGTGTCGTTGCACACCAGAATGTCGCCGTCTTTAAGAAAGTCCGGCAGGTCGCCCATCCGGTGGTCGGCCAAATTATCAACCACCAGCAGGCGTGCGCTGTCGCGCGGGGCTGCGGGCCGTTGGGCAATGGCATCGACCGGCAGGTCGAAATCAAAATCATCAACTTTCATTGCTCAGGCTTCTGCGTACAGGAATTGTTGCGGGGAAATGACGACGATTTTGTCGAACGGGGAAAGCCAGTCTTGTTTCATGGGTCCTGATCCTAGCCAAAACGTCCGGCATTACGATTATTTTTGGCGTCGGTTTTGTCAGACTCCGTCAGATAATCGCGCAGGCTGGCCTCGAGAATCTGCGAGAAGTCGCCAAAACCGATCGGGCCTTCGGGCCGTCCCAGGACTTTAAGGGCGCAATACAGCGCGGCCTGGTCCAGCATCCAGCGCCCACCTTCGGCCAGGCGTTTGGCGATATATCGGGACATCCCGTCAAGGAAAGACCGACCCTGAGCGTTGTTGGTGACGTAGACGGCTGCTGCACTGCATACCACTTGCGGGGTCGGGCTGGGGTTCTGAAAGAAGCAGACGTCATAATTGCGGGCCGCCGTTGTCATGTCGCCAACGTTGTCCTTGATGAAGTCGTCGATATCGATAATCAGCAAATCCCTGTCGTGGCGCTTGATGATTTCGGCGGCCTGAATAAACCGGTTGCAGGCGTAATAGGTATAGCGGTTGAAGGCCGCATCTGTGGGCGGATCTGGCTCCGACGTGACGGTCAGGATAACGCCCGGTGTGCGTGACGCCAGGTCACGGACGCGTTCGATGGCTGCGTCATCGGCCCCGATCAGGTGCAGATGGCAGGCATATGGGGTGGTACTGTTTGCCCCGGCGCGCGCAATGGCTCCAAGGGCCTCTTCGGCGTAGGTGTCGGTGTAGCCGCCGTCGGCCGACATGAAAAAGACGAAGTCGTGTTCGTTGGCGACGTCGTCGCCGGGCTTGACGATGGTGCGGATATCCGTTGCCGTATCGGTGCCCTCGCGGACGATTTTCTGAAAATCCTGTAGCGAGACGTTGCCCGCGGCAAGAATCGATTCCCGGGCGGCATCATCCATGGCCAGACCGTCGCATTTAAATGCCTGGGCGCGGGCGTCCTCGAAATAGGTGTCGATATTCAGTTTGTGATTGTCGAGATGCGCCAGACACCCTTTCCAGTAACACGTGATGGCCCGGGTTCGTGGGTCGTCCTCGCTGGTCGCCGTGTGCAGGCCGTCGATGAAATTTCTCTGTCCGGCCAGGATGGAGCGCATCATCAGGTCGTGCAGGACCCGCGTGCTCTGTTCAATATCGATTTGCCCGCAAACATGTTCGATGACCGTCCGGTGCTTGCCTTGATACAGCAGCGACAGATAATACAGCCGGATGCCATCGTCGTCAGCCGGACCATTTGCCAACTGTTCGGCGAAACAGGGCTCCGCTTCGGCAAAACGATTGTCGGCCATCAGCGACAGGCCGGTTGCGTAGGGATTGCTGGTCATCCGCCGCATGGTACAGAAGAAGTTTCCAATTGCCCACATTGGGGTGAAGCCGCCTGTTGGATGTCGTGGACAGGTGTGGTATCGAAGGGGCTACGATCCGGGCTTCCAATAATTTGCCTTTTCATACGGGGCTTCCAGAGAAATAGAACCAACAAATTTACGCTTGGCTTCCAGAGGATTAAAACCAACAAAATGACCACGATTTTGCTATTGGGTTTTGCAATCGGGCTGCGTCATGCGCTGGAAGCCGACCACGTTGCCGCCGTTGCGACGCTCAGCAGTCCTACGCGAACGCTGTCTGAAGCCATTCCCGTTGGCATCATGTGGGGTCTGGGTCATACGCTGACCCTGTTTGTCTTTGCCGGACTGGTAATGATGTCGGGCAACATGGTGTCTGATACCATTGCGGGCTGGCTGGAAGTTGCCGTCGGGGTGATGTTGGTGTTGTTGGGCGGTGATTTTATCCGTCGGCTCGTGCGCGACCGCATTCATTTTCATACCCACAAACATACCGACGGCGATGTCCATATCCATGCCCATTCCCATAAAGGCCAGCGCCGCCATGGCGATGCCCAGCACCGTCACGAGCATCCGCGCGCCATGTCCTTTCGGGCGCTGTTTGTCGGCATGATGCATGGACTGGCCGGGTCGGCTGCACTGGTGCTGCTGACCGTCGGGACGGTCGGCGAACCGATGACCGGCTTTGCTTACATCGGCCTGTTTGGGCTGGGGTCTATCGTTGGTATGGCGGTGTTGAGCGTTATCATCGCCGTGCCCTTGCGGTATACGGCGAACAACATGACATGGGCCTATACGTCGCTGACGATGGTGATGGGGCTGTTCTCGATTGGCCTTGGTGGGTTCACTATCTATTCCTCTGGAATAGTCTAGCTTATTATTTGCGCGCTGCGCGGCCTCTTGTGTTATCGCCCTGCGGGCCGCCGACTGTTCGGCGAAAGCCAAGGGGCGAGGAGCCCCGCCCGGCGATTGAGGGGCAAAAAACTTCCGCGCCGCTCTTATAGGCGCGGAATATCCGGGAACGGCAGTTCGCCGTTGTGGACGTGCATGCGGCCCAATTCGACGCAGCGATGCAGGGTCGGATAGACCTTGCCGGGATTCAACAGATGGCCGGGATCAAACGCGCATTTTACCCGCTGCTGTTGCTTTAAGTCATCTTCGGTGAACATTTCGCCCATCAGGTCGCGTTTTTCGACACCGACGCCATGTTCGCCGGTCAGCACGCCGCCGACCTCGACACACAGTTTCAGAATTTCCGAGCCGAATTCTTCAGCCTTGTCCAGTTCGCCCGGAATATTGGCATCATACAGAATCAACGGATGCAGATTGCCGTCACCCGCATGGAAAACGTTGGCGACGCGCAGCCCGAATTGTTCAGACAACTCGTTCATGCGGTTCAGCACAATGGGCAGCTTGTGGCGTGGGATGGTGCCATCCATGCAGTAATAATCCGGCGAGATACGCCCGACCGACGGGAATGCCGACATCCGGCCCTGCCAGAATTGCTGGCGCTCGGCATCAGATTCGCTGGCCCGGATATGGGTTGCGCCCAGCCCGGTGGCGATGTTCGATACCTGTTCGATCAGGTGGTCGACCTCGACTTCGGGTCCGTCCAGTTCAACCACCAGCAATGATTCGACATCCAGCGGATAGCCGGAATCAACGAACCCCTGCATCGCCTCGATGGCCAGCTTGTCCATCATTTCCATGCCGCCCGGAATAATACCGGCGGCGATGATGGCAGCGACGCATTCTCCGCCAGCCTCGACACTCGGGAATCCCAACAGCATGGCGCGGGCCGATGCCGGGTTGCGCAGGATGCGCACGGTAATTTCGGTAATGACTCCCAGCATCCCTTCCGACCCGGTCAGGATGCCCAACAGGTCATAGCCGTCGGCGTCCAGATGCTTGCCGCCGATGCGTACGACATCACCGTCAATCATCACCATCTCGACGCCCAGAACGTTGTTCGCCGTCAGTCCGTATTTCAGGCAATGCATGCCACCGGAATTCTCGGCAATGTTGCCGCCGATGGAACACGCGATGCGGCTCGACGGGTCGGGTGCGTAATAGAAATCCCGGTGTTCGACGGCCTCGGTAATTGCCTTGTTGGTGACGCCGGGCTGGGTCACCACGGTGCGATTGTCAAAATCAATTTCCTGAATTTTGTTGAATTTTCCCATCGCCAGCAGGACGGCATCGGCCAGCGGCAGGGCACCGCCCGACAACGAGGTTCCGGCACCGCGCGGCACCACCTTGATGTCGTTGGCGTGGCAATAGGCCAGCAGGGCCGAGACCTGTTCGGTGGTTTCGGGTAACGCCACGACCATCGGCATTTGTTGATACGCCGTCAGTCCGTCGCTTTCATAGACGCGCATTTCAACGTCGTCGCTGAGTACATTATCGGCAGGCAGAATGCGCTTAAGCGCGGCAATGATTTCATTGCGCCGGGCAAGGGTTCCGGCATCGGGTGTGGGCATTTCCATAGGCCACAGTCTAGACGGGATGTGAAATTTCTTCTACAAAAGCATCAGCATTCTGTTTCTTTAAGACAGTGGAGGATTCCCATGCGCGCGATGACGTTCATTTTAAGCGGCTTGTTGCTGATGACGGCACAGGCCGCCGAGGCGGCCGAAACCAAGGCATCGCCCTATGCGGGCGAGCACAAGCGAGTCATCAAGACCCTGTCGGCGAAGGATGTCGATGACCTGACCAACGGGCGCGGCTGGGGGTTGGCCAAGGCGGCCGAACTGAACGGCGTTCCTGGCCCGTCCCATCTGCTGGAGTTGAAAGACAAGATCGGCCTGACACCAGAGCAAATAGCGCAAGTCAGCAGTTTATTCGTGGGCATGAAAGAACGCGCCATGGTGTTGGGTACGCAACTGATTGATTTGGAGGCGACCCTGAACGGGGCCTTCGCCAAAGGCAATGTAGAGGCCGCGTGGCTGGCATCCGTGCTGGACAAGATATCGCGGGTGCGGCGTGACCTGCGCTATGTCCATTTATCGACGCATCTGGAAACGCCCGATATCCTGAAGCCCGAACAGATCGCGCATTACAACAAACTGCGCGGATATGACTCAAACGGCGGTATGGACCATTCATCGGGATCAATGAAACACCACAAGATGTAAGCCCCGCCCGGCGACGGGAAAGTTACATGTAGTCGGAAAGATTACCGCGGATGCGCTCAATCACTGGCTGGTCCGGTGCATCGGCGGAAAAGCTGTTGCCGGTAACCGTTTCATAGAGCCGGATATAGCGCTGGCTGAATTCGGCCAGGGTGTCGGCGTCAATTTCCGGAATCGGGTCTTTATACGGATCGCAGCGTTCGCTGACCCACAGGCGCAGGAACTCCTTGTCCAGCCCATCGGGGTTGTCGCCCGCCGCCAGTTTCTCGGCGTAACTGTCGGCCAGCCAGAAGCGGCTGCTGTCGGGTGTCAGGATTTCGTCGGCCAGACAAACATTGCCGTTTTCATCAAGGCCAAACTCGAATTTGGTGTCGACCAGGATCAGGCCGCGATCGGCTGCCAGTTCACGTCCGCGCGCAAATACCGCCAGCGATTTCTCCGCCAGCTCGTCCCAGCGCTCTTGGCTCAGCAGGCCGGTCGAAACGATTTCGGAAGGCGTAATCGGGGCGTCGTGTTCGCCCTGTTCGGCTTTCGTCGTCGGCGTCAGGATGGTTTCGGGAAGTTTCTGGTTCTTGGCAAGGCCATCGGGGAAGGTGATGCCGTACATTTCGCGCTCGCCACTGTCATACATGGGCCAGATCGAGGTGTTGGTCGACCCGGTCATGTAATCGCGGACCACCATTTCAACGGGCAGCATATCGAGGCTTTTACAGACCACCACATTGGGGTCCGGATATTCGATGACGTGGTTGGGGCAAATATCGGCGGTCGCCTCGAACCAGAAGCGCGCGGTTTGCGTCAGCACCTGTCCCTTGAACGGCACGGCGGCCAGATTGACATCAAAGGCGCTTTGCCGGTCAGTCGCGACGATGATCATGCGGCCATCGTCCAAGCGATAGGTGTCTCGAACCTTGCCGTGATAGTGGTTCGGCAGTTCGGTTATCGTCGCGTCGGTCAGTACATTGCCCTGCTGGGCGCGGATCGTTTCAAGGTCAATCATGGTGCTAATGGGTCATCGTTGTTGATTTCAGGGCGATCATGATTACTGGCTTTTTCCCGCCGTATCAATCAAATGTGACGATGAATTTCATCGCCTTGGATAAGGCCATAGAATCACTACAAAAAGTTCCCAGTTTTGTTGCGCCGATTCCGCATTACTCCATAGACTCGTCGGTTTTTTGGCCGGTCTGCCCGAAGCCGCCACCGCCCGGCGTCTCGACGACGAAAACATCGCCGACATCGACATCGGCGCAATCTGTTGCCGTCAGCGACAGGATCTCGCCGGATTTTCGCTCCACCCACGCCCGACCCGCAGCCCCGGGCCCGCCGCCGTTCAGGCCGAACGGGCGGGTGCTGTGGTGATTGGCCAGAATCGCCGCTTCCATCGGCTCCATGAACCGAATGCGCCGCATGCAGCCGTCGCCGCCATGCCAGTCGCCATCGCCGCCCGAACCCCGCCGGATGGAGAACTCTTCCAAAATGACCGGGAATCGCCACTCCAGTATTTCCGGGTCGGTCAGTCGGGAATTGGTCATGTGGGTGTGGACCGCACTGGCCCCGTTAAAACCGTCACCGGCCCCGGCCCCACCACAGATGGTCTCGTAATGCTGATGGGTGTCGTTGCCGAAAGTGAAATTGTTCATCGTTCCCTGCGCCGACGCCATCACGCCCAGGGCCCCGTACAGGCAATCGGTGACGCACTGGCTAACCTCGACGTTACCTGCGACGACGGCGGCCGGGAACACCGGGTTCAGCATCGATCCATCGGGCGTGATGATTTGCAGGGGGATGGTGCAGCCTTCGTTCATGGGGATGTCGGAATCGACCAGAGTCCTGAACACATACAGCACGGCGGCGTGGGTAACGGCGCGGGGCGCGTTGAAGTTGCTCGCCTGCTGGGCGCTGGTGCCGGTGAAGTCGATGGTCGCGCCGCGCGCCTGCCGGTCGATGCGAATGGCGACCCGGATCGTGCTGCCATCATCAGATGTGACGCTGAATTCGCCATCGGACAACACATCGATGACGGACCGCACCTGTTCTTCGGCGTTCTTCTGCACATAACCCATATAGGCGTGAACGGTGTCCAGCCCGAACTGGTCGACCATACTGAGGAGCTCGCGCACGCCCTTTTCATTGGCCGCGACCTGCGCCTTTAAATCCAGAATGTTCTGATCAATATTGCGGCTGGGATGCTCGCCAGCAGCGAACAAGGCCCGGCATTCGGTATCCATAAACACACCGTCTTTGACAAGATGGAAATTATCGATCAGCACGCCTTCCTCAACGATGCTGGTGCTGTGGGGCGGCATTGATCCCGGCGTGATGCCGCCGATATCGGCGTGATGGGCGCGGCAGGCGACAAAAAAGATAACCTCGTTACCGGTGGCATCGAAAACCGGCGTAATCAACGTGATGTCGGGCAGGTGGGTGCCGCCGTCGTATGGGTTGTTCAGCATATAAACATCGCCATGGGCCATGGTGCCCTCGCGCTTGGCGATGATGGCGCGCACGCTGGTCCCCATGGATCCCAGATGCACCGGCACATGCGGGGCGTTGGCGACCAGTCCACCATCGGGATCGAAAAGGGCGCAGGAAAAATCCAGCCGTTCTTTGATGTTGGCCGAATAGGCGGTGTTGCGAAGCGTCACGCCCATTTGTTCGGCAACAGACATGAACAAATTGTTGAACACTTCGAGCATGATCGGGTCGACGCCAGACCCGATTTCGACCCGGCCGGGCAGGGGGACCACCCGCTCAATCAGAATATGGTTCTTCGCAGCCAGGGTCGCCTGCCATCCGGGCTCGACGACAATGGTCGAGACCCTCTCCATGATCACCGCCGGTCCGCTGACCACATCACCCGCCGCCATTTGCTCGCGGTCATAGAACGGCGTCGCATGACAGACATCGGCCATATAGGTCTCGATGATCTTGATGGCCTTAAGCGGTTCTTCAGATTCTTCGCGAACACGGGCCGCCTCCTCGATACCCGCTTCCCCGGATGCGCCAATGACTTCAACCTGAACGGCGGCGACAATCAGCGGTGCACCCTGCATCAGGAATCCAAATTGCTGGCGGTGGGCCGCTTCGAAGCGCGCTGTGATGTCAGCCGTGTCGCCAAAATCGACGACCAGTGCGGTGTCCGTTCCCTGATATTTAACGCGCACCTTGTGGCGGGCCGATATCCGGGCTGTGGGGATTCCCTGGGCCAGCAGCTCGTCGGTGCCATCCGCTGTCATCTGGGTGAGCAGTTCATCAATGCGCGCCACCGCCGCGTCGTTGAGTGCTTCTTCGAATGATCGGTCCTTCAGGGTCGTTACATCGGCCAGCCCCATACCGTAGGCCGACAGCACGCCGGCATAGGGATGAACCAGCACCCGGCTCATGCCCAGCGCATCGGCGACCAGACAGGCGTGTTGCCCCCCGGCGCCGCCAAAGCAGTTCAGGGCATAAGACGTCACGTCATAGCCGCGCTGCACGGAAATTCGTTTACAGGCCGACGCCATGTTCTCGATGGCGACTTTCAGGAACCCTTGAGCCACCTCCATCGGGGTCATGGCCCAGCCCAGTTGATCGCGAACCTTGGCGGCCAGCGCCTGAAACTTGGTGTTGACGATATCGGCGTCGAGCCCCTGATCACCGCCCGGCCCGAAGACCTTGGGGAAAAGCTCGGGCTGTAACTTGCCCAACTGAATGTTGCAGTCGGTCACCGTCAACGGGCCACCCCGACGATATGCCGCAGGCCCCGGGTTCGCCCCGGCCGATTGCGGGCCAACCTGAAAGCGGCCATGGGCAAAGGTCAGGATCGAACCGCCCCCGGCGGCAACGGTGTGGATGTTCATCATCGGCACCCGCATGCGAACCCCGGCGACCTCGGTCTCGAAACTGCGCTCAAATTCTCCGGCGAAATGACAAACGTCGGTGGACGTGCCGCCCATGTCGAAGCCGATGACCTTGTCGAACCCGGCCGATAGCCCGGTTCCGGCACACGCAACGATGCCGCCCGCCGGACCCGACAGGATAGCGTCTTTGCCTTCGAAGCGCCGGGCGTCGGTCAGGCCACCGTCCGATTTCATGAACATCAGCCTCGCATCGCCGGTCTGGGCCGCCACCTGATCGACATAGCGCCTCAGGATTGGCGACAGGTAGGCATCGACGACGGTGGTGTCGCCGCGCCCGACCAGCCGCATCAAGGGGCTGACCCGGTGCGAGACGCTGACTTGTGTAAAGCCAATCTCGCGCGCGATGTCAGCGGCGGTGCGTTCATGGTCCGTGAACCGAT
The DNA here is from genome assembly GCA_018671895.1 of Rhodospirillaceae bacterium. Lineage (GTDB taxonomy): Bacteria > Pseudomonadota > Alphaproteobacteria > Rhodospirillales > JABHCV01 > JABHGV01. The sequence goes on from JABHGV010000098.1 coordinate 11,002, forward strand.
AGCCGTGCATCAGGACGATGGCACAGGATCGAATACCGGCATCGAAGGCGGCTTGCAGGTCGGCTCGTAGTGCTTCCTTGTCCAACGGGCAAATGACATCGCCGTGGGCGCCGATGCGCTCCTTCGCCGTCACCACCTGCTCATACAGAAGCTCTGGCAATTCGATTTTCAAGGCAAAGATATCGGGGCGGCTTTGATAGCCGATACGCAGGGCATCGCTAAAGCCTTCGGTAATCACCAGCACCGTGCGATCCCCGGTGCGTTCCAGCAGCGCATTGGTGGCAACGGTGGTGCCCATCTTGATGACATCAATGTCATCGGTCGGCAGGGGGGCGGTATCGTCCAGCCCAAGGATTTCCCGAATGCCCTGTATGGCCGCGTCGTTATAGCGTTCCGGGTTTTCCGACAGCACCTTGTGGGTCAGCAGCACGCCGTCGGGTCGTCGGGCAACGACATCGGTAAAGGTGCCGCCGCGATCGACCCAGAATTGCCATTTATTATCTGTGTTCATCATGTTTCACTATAATGACATTTAATCGAGAAATTATCAGCGATGGAACGAAGCGATGACGACACCCGAAACGGATAACAAGACGGACAACAAGCTGGTTTACGACGTTCATGTTTTTTGCTGTATCAATGAACGCGAGCCTGACCATCCGCGCGGCTCGTGTTCGGCGCGCGGCTCGGTCGATCTGCACCAATATATGAAAGTCCGCTCCAAGGAGCTGAAACTAAAGGCCATTCGCATCAACAAGGCAGGCTGCCTGAACCGCTGCGAGCTGGGACCGGTGTTGGTGATTTATCCCCAAGCCGTCTGGTATCATTTCAACAGTCGCGAGGACGTCGATGAAATCATCGACCGCCACATTATCGGCGGGGAAACCGTTGAGCGGCTTATTCTTGAATCTGATCAGAAGCTGCCCACCCCATAGCCCTGGCCTCGTCGTCAGGACGGGATATTTTCCAGAAACGATTTGAAGTCCAGGTCGGAGCTGATGACGTCGTCCATAACAAAGAACACCAGTTCTTTTTTCAGACTGTCACACGCCAATTCATTGACTGTCACCATGCTGGCAAATTCCAGAAGATGGTCCATTTTCTTGTCCAGCGCCTTGTGATGCCGGCTGTGATTTTCGACGTTGGGATAACCGGATTTGGTAAGCAACTGTTCTTCGCGGGCGAAATGGGCCTTGGTGAAGTTGATGAATTCGACGACCTTGGCTTTGCAGTCCTCAGCACAGCCTTCATCCAGCATCCCGGAAATTTCATTGACCATTTCAACGAGCTTCTGGTGATCTGAATCCAGCGCCTCGTATTGAAGTTTAAAGTCTTCTGAAAGCTCCACCATCTTACTGTCTCCTCGATAAGCGGGTCCGGTTCGCGAACCTCATGCTGATCATATGCGGGTGTTTCGCGGCCCTCATCATTCGCCCGCCGCCGATATTTCTTCACTCGTGGGCGCGTCCATCAGCTCCGTATTGGTATACTCGGATTCTGCATCCAGAGGAAAGACGAAGGCGTATTCGTGGTCGAGACGACACGAAAAACTCTCCTTCAGTTCGGCCTCGAATGTATGGTGAACCCGGACGTGCAAATCTTCGCCTTCGCCATTGCCAAGTCGAACACGGACGATGTTGTCATGCCCCATCAGGTGGCTCGACGTCACCTCGACTGTGGTTCCCTGATTATTGTCACTGGTTCCCAGAATCACTCCTTCCGGGCGGATCAGAACCTCGGCAGGCGTACCGTCGGCCAGATCGGTGGCGACCGCGCCCAATGGGGTTTCGACCTGACCGTCCGCTGCGACGCCTTCGAAGCGGTTCATCATGCCGAACAGTCTGGCGACGAATTCATGAGTCGGATGATAGTAAATTTCATGCGGTCGCCCGGCCTGCAGGATGTGACCGTTGGCGCCGATGATCTTGATCCTGTCAGCCATGAACATGGCTTCTTCCGGGTCGTGGGTAACCATCAGGGTGGCGACGCCACTGTTTTTCAACACGCTCAGGGTTTCCTCGCGGATGGTCTCGCGCAGGTTGGTGTCGAGGCCTGAAAACGGCTCGTCGAGCAGCAGCAGTTTCGGCTCCGGGGCCAGTGCGCGCGCCAGTGCGACTCGCTGTTGCTGGCCGCCCGACAGCATGTGCGGAAATTTATCCGATTGTGCGGCCATGCCGACTTGGGTCAGCATATCCATGGCTAGTAATCGCGCCTTGTCAGGTGCCATATCCAGCAGCCCGAATGTCACATTGTCGATGACGTTCAGATGCGGAAACAGGGCGTAGTCCTGAAACATCAGGCCGATGTGCCGTTTTTCTGGCGGCAGATGGACATCGGCGCTGCCGACGGTGACGTCATCAATGATAATCTTGCCGTGTTGGACTTTTTCCAACCCGGCGGCGAGTCGCAACAGTGTCGATTTGCCACAGCCCGATGGCCCAAGCATACAGACCAGCTCGCCTGCCGGAACAATCAGTCCGGCATTGTCCAGGACCTTGTTGTCGCCATAGGAATGGCTAAGTCCTTGTATGTGGAGCCCTTTCATTTAGGCCTCATCCCCTTGTTCGTGTCCGGGCCGTGACCGGGAAATCGCCAGACTCAAAATGATAACCGGCAAGATGCCGAAGCCGACAATCGATAACGCCGCCAGCGACGCCTCGCCCAACTGTTCGTCTGAAGCATACTGGTGAACGAAGGTTGCCAGTGTATGAAAATTGAAGGGTCGCAGAATAACCGTTAACGGCAGTTCCTTCATGCAGTCGACAAACACCATCATCGACGCGGTCAGGATGGCGCCACGGATCATCGGCAGGTGAACTTTTTGCAAAGTGCTGAATGCCCCGTGACCAAGGCTGCGCGCCGCCCCGTCCATGCTTGGGGTGATCTTGCCCAGACTGGCCTCGATGCTGCCGAACGACAGCGCCAGGAATCGCACCAGATAGCCGAATGTCACCGCGGCAATGGTGCCGCTTAGCAACAGGCCGGTTGAAATGTTGAATGTCTGGCGCATGAAACCATCAATGCCATTGTCGATCGTGCCCAGCGTTACCAGCACGCCGACCGCCAGTACTGCGCCGGGAATGGCATAGCCCAGGCTGGCCAGACGGACCATCACCTTGAGCAGGCGTTCGTTGCGCAAGCGCACACCATAGGCCATGAAAATGCCGATGGCGACGGCCAACCCGGCGGCGAGCGACGACAGCATAAGGCTGTTGAAAGCATGGTCGAGGAAATCGGTGTTCATCGCCACGTCGAAATGAATAACGGAATAGCTGGCCAAAACACCGGCCGGCAAAACGAAGCCGAAAAGCACCGGCAGGGCACAGGCCAGTATCGCCAGGGTTTTGGCGCGGCCTTGCAACAGGTATCCGGGCAGGGCCCGGTAGGTGGTCGTCGTGTGGTGGAATTTTTTCTTGCGTCTGGCGAACCGTTCGGAAAGCACCAGCACGCTGACGAAGGCAAGCAAAACCAGGGCCAGTTGTGCCGCGCCTGCGACGTTGTTCATGTTCAGCCAGACATCGTAAATGCCCAGTGTGAACGTGCTGACGGCGAAAAAGTCGACGGTGCCAAAATCATTCAGGGTTTCCATCAGCACCAGCGATATGCCGATGATGATGGATGGTCGCGCCAGCGGCAGGGCGACACTGAAAAAACTGCGCACCGGTCCACGGCCGAGCACCCGGCTGGCTTCCAGAACGCAGACCGACTGCTCCATAAACGCGGCGCGGGACAGCAGATAGACATAAGGGTACAGCACCAGGGTCAGCATCGAAATTGCCCCGCCCAGCGAACGGATTTCGGGGAACCAGTATTCCCGCTTGGTCGTCCAGCCAAAGATGTCGCGCAACATCGCCTGCACCGGCCCGGCGTATTCCAGAATGTCGGTATACAGATAGGCGATCACATAGGCTGGCATGGCCATCGGCAGCAGCAGGGCCCATTCGAAAATGCGTTTTCCCGGAAACCGGCACATGCTGACCAGCCATGCCGTGCTGACGCCGATAACAAGGGTTCCAAGGCCGACCCCGATCATCAGATACAGGGTGGTGCTGATATACAGCCCCAGCACAGTATCGACCAAATGCTGCCAGATATCATCGCTGGGGGTCATGCTGATATAAACGACGGCGGCAATCGGCAGCACCGCGATCATGGCGACGAGAACGGTGCCAATGGTCCATCCGTTGAACCAGGACAGCGAGACCCTGTTTGCGCCGTCGGCCATTTTGGCTGTCGTTGTCGCCGTCATATTGTCCCGTGTCCCAGCAAGCGAGAAGGGGGGCGCAGACCCGTCCGGCCCCCCTGATTGGTCAAAGCCTAGTTATCGAACCGGACCCTGTCCATGATTCGGGTTGCCAGCTTCCTTTGTGCCGCCACGTTCGACAGCATTGCCTTGTCGGACTTAAACGTTCCCCACGAAGCGACCAGCGGATGCAGGGCGACGCCCTTTTTGACGGGATATTCGAAGTTCCCTTCGGCATAGATTTTCTGTGCCGCATCGCTGGTCAGGAATTCGACCAGTCGGATGGCGTTGTCCTTGTTCTTGGCGCTTTTCGTCACAGCGGCTCCGCTAACGTTGACGTGGGCACCCCGATCGGACTGATTCGGGAAGATCAGGTTGACGGCTGCTGCCCATTGTTTTTGTTCGGGCTTTTTCTCGTTGGTCTGCATCTTGCCCATGTAATAGGTATTGCCGATGGCGACATCGCATTCACCCTGAAAGACGGCCTTCACCTGGGCCCGGTCATTGCCCTGGGGCTTGCGTGCCAGATTGGCTTTGACGCCTTTCGCCCATTCGGTGGCTTTTGCTTCGCCCTTGGCGTCGATGATCGATGCCAGCAGTGAAACGTTGTAGACGTGCTTGCCCGAACGCGTGCAGACGCGGCCCTTCATGTGGGGTGCCGCCAGGTCTTCATAGCGTGTGACCTCGCCCGGTTTGACCCTGTCCTTGTGTGCATAAATGATGCGTGCGCGCGTCGTCAGTCCGTACCACAGGCCATCGGGATGGCGCAGGTTGGCGGGAATGTTGGCGCTCAATTTGTCCGAACGGGTTGGCTGCATCAACCCGGCTGTGACCAGATTGTTCAGGTTGCCGATGTCTGCCGTCAGCACCATGTCGGCGGGGCTATTCATGCCTTCCGCCTTCAGCCGCTCGAGCATGCCTTTCTTGATGTAGACCATATTGACCTTGATGCCGGTTTCCTTGCTAAAGGCATCCAGCAGGGGGGCCATCAGGAACGGCTGGCGTTCCGAATATAAATTAACTTCACCGGCTGCCGATGCCGTGCCCGATGACATGGCAGTGGCAATCAGAATGGCGCAAAAAATTGCCAGTCTTGAAACATAGGAATTCTTCATTTGTGTACACCTTATAAAACTAATATAACTAAAATCTAACAAATCAAACAAGATAACGACTTAATTTAGAATAATACTAATAATCACTCTTATTTGCATATGAACTGATAGCAATCCATTCCCCTTCGGGTCAAGCGAAAAAACAAAGCTGTGGACTTACGGGATGACTATTTCAGCCGATATCGGGGTTTGAAAACGGCTTCGGGTTGATCGGCGATGACGGGTTTCCTATCTGTCATTGACGGATAGATCACCGGTGTGATTAAAGCTTACAAAATTAACAACAGGATACTGACGATGCCGACTTTGAAAGTTACAGACACGACCGGCGACACGGTGGCCATTGATGCCCACAACGGGTTGTCGCTAATGGAAATCCTCAGGAATTCCGGCTACCCCATCGCCGGGGCCTGCAATGGCTCAACGGCCTGTGCGACGTGTCATGTCGTTATCGATGATGATTGGGCGGCAAAGCTGCCGTCCCTTTCCAACGACGAAGAAGACCGGCTCGATTCGGTTGTCAATCTTCAAAAGAATTCCCGTCTGGGCTGCCAGATAGAGATGACGGACACATTGTCCGGAATGGCCTTGACGATTCCGGCCTGAATGAATGGGTCGAATGGCCCGGACGGTTTTGACAGAACTGGAAAAGTCGGGCGCCTGAACGTCAGTTATCAGCGTGCAGCACAGGGAAAGCCACTTCGACGGTGGTTCCTTTTCCGATATTGCTGGTGATCGACAATCTTCCATCATGCAGTTTGACCAGGCGCTGGGTTAGCGGCAATCCCAATCCTGTTCCCTCATGCTCGCCGAATTTCCCCCTGTCGACCTGCTCAAACGGCATCAATGCCTTTTCAACATCGCTCTCGGACATGCCAAGCCCGGTATCGGTTACCGTGAAGCCGACAAAATCGCCATCAACCTGTGCCGATGTGGCAAAGGTAACGGTACCGTCTCCGGGCGTGAATTTCACGGCGTTGACCCCAAGGTTGAGGAAGATCTGGCGCAGACGCCGTTGGTCTGCATGGATGGGCGGTGCATCCTCGCCGATGCGGTTGAATACGGTAACACCCTTTTTATCGGCTCGCGGTCGAATCAACTCGATACATTCATCGACCAGTTCGTGAACGTTAACGCGTTCCTTCTCCAGCCTAATGTCTCCAACCTCAACCTCGCTCAAGTCAATAATGTCATTCACCAGTTCCAGCAAATGCGCGCCCGAGCCTTCGATCAGGTCAATACATTCCTTGTGTTTTTCATTCGCCAGTTCACCAAAATAACCGCCACGCAAGGATTGGGAAAATCCGATGATGGCATTCAAGGGCGTCCTTAACTCGTGGCTCATGTTGGCCAGGAAAAGCGACTTCGCCCGGTTCGCCTTGTCAGCCTCGATCATCGCGGAACTCAGGGCGCTGAACAAACCGTGTTCGCGTCGGGTTACGAAGATGGCGATGATGACAGACGCGATGATGATGCCCAGCACGACCGCTACAATGGCCGTGTAAATTTTGTCCCTGTTCGACGTGATGGCGTGTTGGTGGTCGTGACGCAGCTTTTCCTGGGTCGCAACAAGGCTGTCCAATGCCTCCAGAACGTTTACCTGAGCTAAAAAGGAATTCGCCATCATGACATTAAGGTCCTTGCCATGCTTTCCTTCCTCGACCGCATATTCAATGACACGATCGACAAACGGCTGGATATCGATAACAAGCCGCGTGACTTCGTCGATGTTTGCCTGTTCCCTGTCGTCAACTCCCAGCTCCAGAAGCCGCTCACGTGCAGCAATGAAATCGCGCGCCGCATCTCTGTAACGTTGAAGTTCATCATCCCGGTCAAAGTAATCATCAAGGCTGGTGACCCTGGAAACGGAAAACGAGCGTTTTCGGACCGCCTCGCGCATCTGATAGACAAGCCGTGTTTTCTGCTCAAGGACACGTTGTTTATTGTAGTGGTCTTCTATGACTCCAAAGCCCTGATGGCCAATGGACACAACAGCCGCCATTAGCAAAATGATTGCCGAAAAGCCGACAATCATAAGGTTGGATTTTCGAATGGGGGATGGATCGTTCTGCATTTAGAGTCCTGGCTGAAAAGCATCATCCCATCTCCGCCGACACCTCAATACAGGCGGAAATGGCTTGTCGCTGGCAGGATACAGCAGATTTCGTTTATTTGATATTCCATATATGCGGGCATATGAAATGGACTGATATCCCTGTTTTTTGGTATAATCATACCCATGATTTTGGCGCGTTCATGGCTGTTAGCATTGGTGTCCATCTGCATTGTTTTTGGGCATGCGTCTGATGCGCTTTCCAAGGGTAAAGGAAAAGGCAAAGGCAAGGGTGACTTTTCCAGGATCGGCCGCGCCGCAGACGACTTTCCACACATTGATGCCAACGGCGACAACAAGATAAGCCGCGACGAATGGATACGACGCGGCAACTTCGACCTGCTCGATGCCAACGGCGATGGGTTCCTGACGATCAGGGAATTGCGCGCTATGTACAAGGGACACAACAAAAAGTCCTATACATGGCGGCCCGAAAGCGGTCCTCGTGGCCGCGACGCCAGCCGCGATGAAGGCGCGCTGACCTACAAAATTCCCATAAAACAGATCAGCGACCATGTCGCGTGTGCGATCGGGCGCCCCCGGTCGTGCGGTGCCGGCCCATCGATCAAACGCGGAATGATCGCAACCGGGCTCGGCCCACGCTTTCCTGACAGCGCCCGGTGTCCCGGTATCGATGATATCTGGGCCATGAGCTACGACTTCAAGAGAACGCGTGAATCCTATCATGGGGGGCTGGATATTCCGGTACCCTGGGGCACACCGATGCTGGCCGCCGCTAACGGCACGGTGGTGGCAAAATTCAAAGGTGTTAAATCGGCCCGCGGCAAAGAGGTCGTCCTGCGCCACAGCGCAGCCGATACCGGGCTGCCCATGTGGGTTTATACGTCCTATGGTCATCTGGATGCATTGCCCGACGAGCTGAAAATCGGTCAGCGCGTGCGCGCCGGCGAATATATCGGGCCGACCGGCAATTCCGGTGTCAGCGGAATGAACAAAAACGTACAGTCCAAGCACCGTCGCCCGGCCGTTCATTTCGTCGCCGTGTATTCATCCGATCCGCACTATGCATGGGGTCGCAGCGTCGTCATCCCGAAAGACGGCTGGTGGATGGACCCGGTCGCGCTTTATCGCCCGACGGCACCTTACGACAGTGCATCGGTGAAGGCGTTGGCTGAGGACGGTAAATTCACAGACATCCCGGTGATGTTCAAGGACGGCACGCTCTTGCCGAAAAATACCAAACTCATCTGGCCCTATGCGTGCACAAGGCGGTGAGCACCAGGGAATGTGTGCATGAACGAGCGAGCAATCGAGACGCTAGGATGAGCCTGAACCGATACACTCTTCCATCCAGCTGGTCGCCGTTGCATCGCTGAGGAAAACCTTAATCTGCAAATCGAAATCTCTGGAATCGGCCAAATGTTTAAACATTGTGGCGGTCATATCGTGGAATTGGTCCGTGGTGATAACGGCGATAACGGCGCTCTCGATCCCATGCTTTTTGTAAATGGCGATGATTTCCTTGAAACCGTCCAGGTCGGTTTTTTCTTCGCCTGCCCGGATATCGACAATATAAAAAACTCGACCGTCCGAAAAGGAACTTGCGAACTCGTCAGTAAAGGCTGCCCAACGCGCACCGTCGGCCCACTCTTTCGGCGCGACATGCAGGCAGGGCTGACCCTTCAGCTCCACCCAGCTCCAATTGAAGTGTTCTTTTGCGCTCACCTGCCGGGTTTCTCCAAAAATGGCAGTTGCCGTGCTCCGTAGAGTTTAAAGGTACTGTGCTAGATTTCCAACGATTTGTCGGCTGGCCTAAGGATATGCCCGACAAATGGATAGATGTCCGGCAATGACCGAAGCGGATATCAGGGGGCCTTTGGTAAATGGCGGAGAGACAGGGATTGTAGAAATCATCTTTAAGGATGATTTCTATCCTCTCGCGGTGCTCAGGACCGCCTCGCCGTGCTCGGCGTCGTTCGGAAGGCATGCTTCCTCACCGAACGAGGCTCCTCTCGCCGATGTCGCGCCCACCCATTCACCAAAAAAGCCCCCGATGGGGGCTTTGGTAAATGGCGGAGGAAGGTCGTCATGATTTCAACACTCTCCTCGCTCCACAGTGTTTGCCAGCGTAGAGGCGAATATCTATTTCACCAATACTCAGCAATTAGACTCGATTGTGTTTTTTCATTACGCATATATCGATTTCGCGAACAGAACCACCCCTGCGAAAGGATCCAAAATGAAGATAATTCACTATGACCAACGAGACCTTGCAAATAGATGGCGGTTAAGTCCAAGAACCCTTGA
>JABHGV010000008.1 GCA_018671895.1 Rhodospirillaceae bacterium
CCAAGGCCCATTTCACGGGACTTCTTATTCCTCGTAAACCGAAATACCCATGACTTCGTATCAAACTTGCTGACTTGTAAATACAGACCGCCGCCATCAGCGTGGAAGCCTCTCTTGGTCTCCGCTTTGACGGTTAGCGCCGATAAACGATTAATTCTTTGAGCCATGTTCTTCCTATTACCCATGTGTCTACCCATGTTATGTTACTGGATTTAGACAAACATTGGCAACCACTAAAGAACAGCGGCGGACGCGGCAACCTTTATGGATAAAGGATACAGCCAATATTAAGTGATGGATAACATGGGGTTGAATAAGGTAAATGGCGGAGAGACAGGGATTCGAACCCTGGGTACTCGTGAGAGCACAACGGTTTTCGAGACCGCCCCGTTCGACCACTCCGGCATCTCTCCGCAGTTGAAATTGCTGGATTTTTTTGTTCCGCAATAATATTTGCCACCGGATTTGCCACCGGCAGTGGTCAGGTGGCGTTTTTTAGCGCGCTCCGTAGCGCCGTGTCCACCTTTTCCGCAGCTTCTTTTTGAAGCCCTGGCACCAGATGCAAATACAGATCCATCGTAATGCTGATGCTCTCCCAATTTCAGGAATATCTCAGCCTGTTTAAGCCTGTGCCGGCGAAGCCCAGTCATCACAAAACTTCATGACGATGGCATCAAGAGGTCAGAGCTGGTTTTCTTCTGAAAACACCGTTTTGAGGGGGTGAATTTGATGAGCAAGCGTTTCCAATGCTTTGGCAATCTTTTGATCCTTGCCTTTGGTGAAAGCGGCTATCTCGGCGTCATCCTTTACAATATGGTTGAACAGCCAATCCTGTAAGAATTTGTGCAGTTCCTCACGCGACTTTGGGCTGGGGCTCTTTAGCCATTCATCCATCATACCAGATACATGCAATCGCAAGGCTTTATGACCCGCTTGATGCTGATTGAATTCGGGAAATTCGCAGGCCCTCATGATCGCCTCCTCACGCTGGAAGTGATATTGGGTATAATCGAGAAGTTCGTCGAAGACCTGGCTCAAATCCTGATCGTCAAAATCAGTTGAGCCAACTTTGTCTATTATCGACAGAAGAACCCGATGATCGTTATCAACGGCCTCAACTCCGGTACGTACAACATTGACCCAAATCCCCGCATCTGAATTTGATGCCAAGGGAAGTTCAATCCAAAATGTACTGCCAACGCCATTTTCGCTTTCGAAGCCCAGGCGTCCACCCAGTCTCTCTACAAGTAACTTGGTAACGGTCAGACCGATTCCTGTTCCTTCCCTGGCGATCATGGGGTCTGCTCCCAGTCGGTGGAACATCTGGAAAACGCTGTCATGGTCTTTTTCGGCAATACCAACCCCGGTATCCTTCACAGTAAATCGCATGAAACCATCATCGGTTTCCAAACCGTCCACGATCACCTTGCCATCAATCTTGTTGTACTTGACCGCATTCGACAGAAGGTTGAGTAAGGCTTGCTTGAATCGAACCCGATCAGTTCTCAGCAGGGGGGCATTCTCTTTGCCCAGGGTGTTGATAATTTTCACACCTTGGGACTCGCCAAGCGGCAGCGACAAGGCGACGCATTCTTCAGCAACGTCGTATCCGTTCAACACCTCGAAAGAAAAATCAATCTTGGAAGCTTCAATTCTAGCCAGATCGAGGACTTCGTTTATCAATTGAAGAAGGTGGTCTCCACCTTCCAAAATGCTTTCAACGTGGACATTTTGTTTCTCTGACAAAGGGTGTTGGGGGTCGAATTGCAACAACTGCGCAAATCCCAAAACAGCATTTAATGGGGTCCGCAATTCATGGCTCATGCTGGCCAGAAATTCCGATTTCGCCTTGTTGGCTTCTTCCGCTTCGTTTTTGGCCTCTAACAATCGTTCTTCGGAGCGTTTGCGTTCGGTAATATCATCGTGGATAGCGACAAAATGTGTAATTTCCCCATCGGCATTCATAATAGGGCTGATCGTCTGATTAACGATAACCAACGAGCCATCCTTGCGTTGGTTGATCATCTCACCATTCCAGGTACGACCGCTTAGAATGAGCTCCCACATTTCGGCTATTGCCTCAGCAGAAACCAACCCGGATTTCAGGATGTTTGGGTTTTTTCCGACAACTTCGTGAAATTCGTATCCAAATTGTTTACAGAAGGCGTCGTTCACCCAAACAATTCTGGAATCAAAATCGGTAATAAGAGCCATATTGGCGGATGTTTCCAGGGCCGTTCCAAGCAACGTTAATTGTTCCTCGGCCTGTTCGGCCGTTGCACGTTGGCGATAAACGATGAACGCCAACAACAGCAATACCGCCAGACCGCCAGCCATAACGATGGAAAAATCTGTTGCCTCGCGCAACCAGGGTGCAAGTGTCTCATCGACATTCAGGACCACGGCAACGACAAAGGGCCAACGGGTGGTCGCGCGATAGCTGACAATACTCTCAGCTCCCATCACGTAGTCATCAGCCTGACGGAACGTCCCCCATTCACGTTGTGGCAAATATGTTTTAAACAGCGGATGATTGGCGTGGCTGGTACTGTCGATGAATCTCGAAATATTTCCTCCACGCACCAATAATTCGCCGTCATATCTGTAATAGGCGATATGCCCCCGACGTCCGACGTCCAGGGCGTTGATCTGCTCTTGCAAAAATCCAGGGTTGATCACTGCGATCGCGACCCCAAGGAACCCGCCGATATCGTCGTATACGCTACGGGCAGCAATCAGGTGCCAAAAATCTGTGTTGGGTTCGGCCGCCTGATTATCGCCCAATAGTCGTCCCGCATAGGGCTTGCTGATAAGCAATGAGGGCATAGTGCCCGACAGGGCTTGCTGGAAATAGGCTTCATGGGCAACGGACAAATCAGGAATTACGCCACGGCGAGAAATATTCGTGACCATTCCCAAGGTATCGGCAAAGGCGACCTCGCGCACTTGGGGGGCTTCATCCAGCAAGGACGACAGGAAAGCTCTACCTTTCTGCCCATTTGCCCATCCTCCCGGTTTCATGCCAGCAGCAACACTGGTTAATATCAGATCAACAGCCTGGATTGTTCGGTTGTTGGCATCTTCACTGGCGCGCGCAAGATTTTCTGCCGCCGTCTCGCTTGTCAGAATTGCACGTTCCTTGCCTTGCCATAACTGGTATGACCACACGCCAACAAACGCCACGGCAACGACAAATGCAAAAAGCAATACGCCGTAGCGACTACCTAACCAGGACCGTTTGGAAAGGGAAAACTGCAATTTACTGAAACCCTGATTTCTTTCGAAAATTGACTTTGGATATTTTTACTATAATAAAAAACCGTAGAATACTGCCCGAAACAACACAGCCTTTCAACACACCCCGATAGGCACATTTAATAAAGGCCCCGTTATGATCAGACTATATAAATCTTTTATCGGCGCATTGACTTTAATCATTTTTACAACAGCTCCAGTGGTTGCCGGAAACCTGGAACGCATCAAGGCGGAAAGCACTCTCCGCGTTTGTCATTGGCCTGCATATTACGCCATTTCGTTTCACAATTCCAAAAACGGAAAGCTTGAAGGCATCGACATTGGCCTCGCGCGCGAACTGGCAAGCGACCTTGGCGTTAAACTTCAATTTGTTAAAACCAGTTTTGCGACCTTCATCAAAGATATCCAGGCTGATAAATGCGATATCGCGATGTTTGGCGTTGGCATCACTGAATCCCGCGCCAAACACCTGGATTACAGCGATCCTTATCTGCGCAGTGATATTTACGCCATCGTCACCAAGAACCATTCAACCCTGAAGAATTGGGACGATATGGACAAGGATGGCCATATCCTGGTGGTGCAAAAAGGCACTTTTATGGAAGACGCCGCGAGCGCATTCAAAAATGCCTCGATCTTGTCAGTAGTGAAATTTCAGCAGAGAGAAAAAGAAGTTCGTTCTGGCCGTGCCGACGCCTTCCTGACAGATTTTCCTTACGGCAAGAAAATACTCGTAACCTATGATTGGGCAAAGTTGCTCGAACCCAGCGCGCCATTCCATAAAACTGAATACGCCTATGCCATCAATAAAGGCGATCCGGAATGGCTGGCCTACATCAACGGTTTCGTGGGCAGAATCAAAAGCGATGGACGCCTGAAAAAGCATGCCCAGGATAATGGGCTGTTGCCGATTGCCATACTGGATTAACTGAAATGGGGCCTCTATCGATTGCCTGAGGCGTCGTTAAAACGGGCCCCACTTCTGCCACTAGCCTAATAAAGTATGCTTTCCTAAGCATAACGGACATTCATCCAAACCCGCAGCAAGGGCAAGCGGCGGGAAAAGGCCCGTCAACCGGACATTAACATGGTATCGCAAGCCGCGCTTTCGGTGTTGACATGCGGCGGTTTAGGGGTATATTTCGGCCTCCTTTTTCAAGGGGTCCGGCGTTAGGCGCTTAATAGCCCCCGTTCATGTTTATATGTAAGTGGTAAAGACAATGTTCGCAGTCATCAAAACCGGTGGAAAACAGTACAAAGTCACCGAAAACGACGTTATTTGCGTCGAAAAACTTGCCGCCGAGGCCGGATCCACGGTGTCGCTTGACGATGTACTGATGATCGGCGAGAGCGGCAAGGCCGCCAAGACCGCCGCCGGTGATCTTGGTAAAGCCGCCGTATTCGCCGAAGTGATCGAACAGTCGCGCGCCGACAAGATTGTCGTCTTCAAGAAAAAGCGCCGCCATAACTATCGCCGCAAGGCTGGTCATCGCCAGGATCAGACGGTTCTGCGTATTACCGGCATCAGCGCCACGGGCACCAAGCCTGCCGCTAAAAAGGCCGCGCCGAAGAAAGCACCGGCCAAAACAGAAGATAAAAAGGCAGAGGCTAAAAAGCCTGCCGCAAAGAAGGCAGCGCCGAAGAAAGCAGCCGCTAAAAAGGCAGCGCCGAAAAAAGCAGCGCCTAAAAAGGCCGCCGCCAAAAGCAAGACGAAGGAATAGATTAGATGGCACATAAAAAAGCAGGTGGTAGTTCCCGAAACGGTCGCGATACCGCTGGTCGCCGTCTTGGCGTCAAGAAGTTCGGTGGCGAGACCGTCGTTGCAGGCAATATCATCATTCGCCAGCGTGGTACCAAGTGGCACCCCGGTGAAAATGTTGGTATCGGCAAGGATCACACCATCTATGCCCTCATCGAAGGCAATGTGAAATTTCATCACAAGACCTCCGGTCGTGTGTATGTTGCTGTGGAGCCATCTGCCGCTTGAGGTAGATGCGCGGCCATTCGCTCGAGAGTTTCAAGGGGAATGGTTAGCCATTCCCCTTTTTGATTCCAGCCATCAGGCACGAGTGACATGAAATTTCTCGACGAAGCGAAAATCCATATCAAAAGCGGTGACGGCGGCGATGGCTGCGTCAGCTTTCGTCGCGAGCGCAATATCCCGCTCGGCGGACCCGACGGCGGTAATGGCGGTCGTGGTGGTGATGTCGTTGTCGAATGTGTCAACGGGCTGAACACGCTGATCGATTATCGCTACCAACAGCATTTCAAGGCGGCGCGCGGCGGTCATGGCATGGGCTCTAACCGCTCGGGTGCCAAGGGCGAAACCGTGATCGTCAAGGTTCCCGTCGGCACCCAGGTCTTGGACGAGGAAAAGGAAACCGTGGTCGCCGATTTTACCGAGGTCGGCCAGGATTATGTACTGGCCCGTGGCGGCGATGGCGGCTTCGGCAACACGACGTTCAAGACCCCGACCAACAGGGCGCCGCGCAAGTTCGACACCGGCTGGCCCGGTGAAGAACGATGGGTGTGGCTGCGCCTTAAACTGATCGCCGATGCCGGGCTGCTGGGCCTGCCCAATGCTGGCAAGTCGACGTTCCTGGCTGCCGTCAGTCGGGCCCGGCCAAAGGTCGCCGATTATCCGTTTACCACCCTGCATCCCAATCTGGGGGTCGTCGCCGTCGACACGGAAGAATTCGTCATCGCCGATATTCCCGGGCTGATCGAAGGCGCCCACGACGGGGCCGGTCTTGGCCACAGGTTCTTAGGACATGTGGAACGCTGCGGTGTGCTGTTGCATCTTGTCGACGGCACGGCGGACGATGTCGCGGAGTCGTACAAAATCATTCGCGAGGAATTGAACAAGTACGGCGGCGGATTGGCCGATAAAAATGAAATCGTCGCCTTGAACAAGTGCGATGCCCTGACGGCCGAGGCACGGGCTGAGAAACGCGCCGAGCTGGAGGCCGCTTCGGGCAATCGGGTGATGGAAATGTCAGGCGTTTCGCATCAGGGCGTCGAAGATGTCTTGCGCGCCCTGATGGTCGCCATTCATGATGCGCGTGGTGACAATGAAGAAGAAGTGCGCGAGGAATTCACGCCATGAGCCCGCACAGACAGACAACCGATTTGAGCCAGGCCAAACGCATCGTCGTCAAAATTGGCTCGTCGCTGCTTGTCGATGAAAGCAAGGGCACCATTCACCGCACGTGGCTGGCGGCGATGGCGGACGATATCGCGGCGTGCCGGGCGCGTGGCCAACAGGTGGTCATCGTGTCGTCGGGCGCGGTTGCCGTCGGGCGCAAGCATCTCGGTTTCGACGATGGCCGCACCCTCAGGCTGGAAGAAAAGCAGGCGGCAGCGGCGACCGGTCAACTTGGTCTGGCCCATGCTTACGAAGAGGAATTGGCACGGCACGATTTGACCGTCGCCCAGGTGCTGATGACGCTGGATGACAGTGATAACCGGCGTCGCTACATCAACGCGCGCAACACGCTGGAAACCTTGCTGAAGCTGGGCGCGGTACCGCTGATTAATGAAAACGACACGGTCGCCACCGATGAAATCCGCATGGGCGACAATGATCGCCTCGGTGCGCGCGTCGCCGCCATGACGGGCGCCGATACTCTGGTGCTGTTGTCCGATGTCGATGGATTGTACACCGCCGACCCCGGCACCGACGCCACGGCGACGGTGGTCGCCGAAGTGCACGAGATCACGCCCGAGATCGAGGCGATGGCTGGCGAGTCCCGGCCCGGCGTCGGCACCGGCGGCATGGTGACGAAACTGGCGGCGGCGAAATTCGCCACAGAGGCTGGCAGCCGCATGGTCATCGCCAGTGGCCGCGAATTGCATCCCCTTCGTCGCATCGAAGACGGCGCGACGGCGACCTGGTTCTTGCCCAAGGAAACAACGCGCAGCGCGCGCAAGCACTGGATCGCCGGAACCCTCAGCCCGTCGGGAAGCATCACGGTCGATGCCGGGGCGCTCAGTGCACTGCAAGGCGGCAAAAGTCTGCTGCCCGCGGGCGTTGTCGCCGTCGAAGGCAACTTCCAGAAGGGCGACGCGGTGACCATCAAAACACCCGACGGCGACGAAATCGGACGCGGCCTGATGGCCTATTCCGCCGATGACGCACGCCTGCTGGCGGGCCATAAAAGCAGTGAAATAGAAGCCCTGCTGGGCTACCGTGGCGGCGACGAGATGATCCACAGAGACGACCTGGTGATGTCATGAACACCAATGAAAACACCGATATCGCAGCCCTGATGCAAGGCATGGGCAAGGCCGCCAAGGCCGCCGCCAGTGAATTAGCTTCGGCCTCGACCGCAGCCAAGAATACGGCCCTGACGGAATCGGCCAAGGCCTTGCGCGACAGCAAGGCGGCTATTCTTGACGCCAACGCCAAAGATATGGCGGCGGGCGAGAAGAAAGGCCTGAAGGGCTCGTTCCTCGACCGTTTGATGCTGGACGACGGGCGTATCGAAGCGATGGCCGCAGGGCTCCAAGCGATCGCCGAACTGGCCGATCCCGTCGGCGTTCGTTTAAGCGACTGGGACCGCCCCAATGGTCTGCATATCGAGCGGATCAGCACGCCCTTGGGCGTGATCGGCGTTATTTATGAATCCCGGCCCAACGTCACGGCGGATGCCGGGGCGCTGTGCCTGAAATCCGGCAATGCGTCGATCCTGCGCGGCGGCTCGGAAAGCTTTCATTCGTCCGCGGTCATTGTCACCTGCCTGAAACAGGGCCTGAAGGCGGCGGGTTTGCCAGAAGACGCGATCCAACTGGTGCCGACGGCCGACCGTGATGCGGTTGGCGAACTGCTGCGGCTGGTCGAATATGTCGATGTCATTGTGCCGCGCGGCGGAAAGTCCCTGATCGAGAGGATCACGGCTGAAAGCCGGATCCCCATGTTCAAGCATCTGGAAGGCATCTGTCATACCTATATCGATGATGGGGCCGACACAGACATGGCGAAAAATGTCGTGCTCAACGCTAAGATGCGCCGCACCGGCATTTGCGGGGCAACGGAAACCCTGCTGGTGGCGCGCACGGTTGCGCCGACCCTGTTGCCCGGTATCGTCGATGCCTTGGTCGATGCCGGATGCGAAGTGCGTGGCGATACTGACGCCGTCGCTATCGACGGACGCATCGCGGCCGCTTCCGATGATGACTGGGACACAGAATATCTGGATGCCATTATTTCCGTCGCCGTCGTCGATGGTGTTGATCAGGCCATCGCCCACATTGGCGAACACAGCTCGCAACACACAGAAGCCATCATCACCGAGGATTCCAAAGCGGCAGAAGAATTCCTCAATCGGGTCGACAGTGCCATTGTCATGGTCAATGCCTCGACCCAGTTCGCCGATGGCGGCGAATTCGGCATGGGGGCCGAAATCGGTATCTCGACGGGCAAACTGCATGCTCGCGGGCCGGTCGGGCTCGAACAATTGACAAGCTTCAAATACGTCGTTCGCGGAACCGGGCAATGCCGACCGTAAACGCCTTAAAAGGCCAGCGCATAGGCCTGCTCGGCGGTTCCTTCAATCCGGCCCACGAGGGACACCTGCACATCAGCAAACTGGCGCTGGACCGATTGGGGCTGGATGCGGTGTGGTGGATGGTCAGCCCGCAGAACCCGCTGAAATCGACGGATGACATGGCAGGATTTTCTGAACGCATGGGGCAGGCGGCACAGGTTGCGGCGGATGACCACCGAATCATCGTTACCGGAATCGAGCGTGAACTGGGCACGCGCTTCACCGTTGATACGGTTCAGGCCCTGAAACGCAGGTTTCCCAGGGTCCGCTTCGTCCTTGTCATGGGCGCGGATTTGCTGGCCGAAGTGCCAAAATGGAAAAACTGGTGCGGCCTGTTCAATGCCGTTCCCATTGCGGTTTTCGCGCGGCCCTCGTATTCTTATCAAGCGTTGTCAGGCAAGGCGGCGCGGCGTTTCGGGACGAAAAGAGTTTCCCGTTCCCGCTGGTCCACCCTGGTCAACATGCGTCCACCGGCGTGGGCGTTCCTGCGGACGAAGGAACATTCACAGTCAGCGACACGTATCCGCGCCGGACGGTAAACAAATACAAACGATAGGAGAAGACCATACCTCGACCGAAAAAGACGCCGCCAACGGCAGTAGAACTACTGAAGCTGGTGGAGAAAACGCTGGATGACGACAAGGCCGAAGGGCTGCTCGTTATTGACCTGTCGGGAAAGTCATCCCTGACCGATTACATGATAATCGCCAGCGGCACATCACAGCGCCATGTCGGTGCCATGGCCCAAAACATCAGTGAAAAAGTAAAAGCCAGTGGCGTAGACGGCATTGCCGTCGAGGGCATGCGGACGTGCGACTGGGTTCTGGTTGATGCCGGCGACGTCATTGTTCATCTGTTCCGCCCGGAAGTACGCAAGTTCTACAATCTGGAAAAGATGTGGGGCGTACCAGCACCGGACGACGCGGACGAAACGGCGGAAGCGACAAGCATTTGAGAGTGAAAATGAGCAAACCCGAAAGTCCGAAAGACTTCTTTCTTTCGGATTTGAGAAGGCCGCGACTGCGGACCGCCGCTCCTGCGGCGAGCCAAGGGGCGAGTAGCCCCGCCCGGCGCTTGAGGGGCTATTTATGCGATTGCTGATAGCCGCTGTGGGTCGCGCCAAGGCTGGCCCCGAACGCGACTTGTTCGACCATTACCGGGGCCGCATCCGGCCACCATTCTCCCTTGATCTCAAAGAAGTAGAAGAAAAGCGCTCCCTCAGCACGTCTGAAATGAAACAGCGCGAGGCCGAGTTGCTGACCTGCGCGGTGCCTACGGGTGCCATCGTCGTCGCCATGGACGAGCGCGGCAAGCAGCTTTCCAGCATCGATTTTGCGGGCAAACTGGGTGGCTGGCGCGATGGGGGCGAGGGCGATGTAGCCTTTATGATTGGCGGTGCCGACGGGCTCGATGCATCGGTTCGCGACACCGCCCGGATGACCCTGTCGCTGGGGGCGGCGACCTGGCCGCACATGCTGGTTCGCGGTCTTCTGGCGGAACAGATTTACCGGGCGCAATGCATCCTCGGCGGGCACCCGTATCATCGAGAATAAGATTTCTTTTAAAGGTTTTTTAGCTCCTATCTGACGTATATTGGCAGCCATGACACGCACAACAAACAGACCGAAACCGGTCGTCCTTTGCATCCTCGACGGTTGGGGCCACAGGGTCGAGACCAACAACAACGCTATCGCGCTGGGCAATACCCCCAATTGGGACCGTCTGGTCGAGACGGTGCCGAAATCCCTGCTGCAAGCATCATCGGCGGACGTCGGCCTGCCCGATGGCCAAATGGGCAATTCAGAAGTCGGCCACACCAACCTGGGTGCCGGTCGTGTCGTCTTGCAGAATTTGCCGCGCATCAATGCGGCGCTGGCCGCAGGCACCCTGGCGGGGCGCCCGGCGATGACGGGTCTTATTGAAAAATTAAAGGCAACCGGCGGCACCTGCCATGTCATGGGGTTGATGTCGCCCGGCGGCGTTCATTCCCATCAGGACCACATGGTGGCGCTGGCCGAAATTGTCGCCGCCGCCGGTGTGCCGGTCGCGATCCATGCGTTTCTTGATGGCCGTGATGTGCCGCCAAAAAGCGCCGCCGAACAGATGGCCGACTTCCTTGGCAAGACCGATCCCATCGATAATGTCTCGATGGCAACGGTCAGCGGGCGATTCTATGCCCTGGACCGTGACACCCGCTGGGAACGGGTCGAGCAGGCCTATGCCGCCATGGTCGATGCCCGTGGCGAAACCGCGGCCAACGGGGGCTCTGCCATCGAAGCGGCTTACGCGCGCGACGAGACAGATGAATTTGTGCTGCCGACGGTCATCGATGGCTATGGCGGCATGAACAGTGGCGACGGCTTGCTGGTTGCCAATTTCCGTGCCGACCGGACGCGCGAGATACTGTCGGCCCTGGTTGATGCGGATTTCGACGGCTTCTTGCGGTCCCGGGAAATCACCTTTGCCGCCTGTACCGGAATGATTCGCTACGCCGCTAACATGGACGCGCATTTTGAAACCCTGTTCCCGCTGGAACAGCTGAATAATATTCTCGGCGATGTCGTTTCCGATGCCGGGCTAACCCAGTTGCGCATCGCCGAAACCGAAAAATACGCCCATGTGACGTTCTTCTTTAACGGCGGGCGTGAACAGGGATTCACGGGGGAAGAACGCATTCTGGTGCCGTCGCCGCGTGTTGCCACCTATGACATGACGCCGGAAATGTCGGCCTATGAAGTCACCGACAAGTTGATTGAGGCCATTCGCGGCGATCATTTTGATGTCATCATCGTCAATTATGCGAACGGCGACATGGTTGGCCATTCCGGTGTGCTGGAAGCCGCCATCAAGGCGACCGAGACGGTCGATGCCTGCATCGGCAGGCTGGAAGCGGCGGTCGATGTCGCCGGTGGCGTGTTGCTGGTGACTGCCGACCATGGCAATTGCGAACAAATGTGGGATGCCACCCAGGACCCGGAACAGGCGCACACCGCGCACACCACCGACCCGGTACCGCTGTTGATGGTTAACGCACCCGACTACGTAAAGGGTCTGGCCGATGGCGTGCTTGCCGATATCGCGCCGACCATGTTGCGCCTGATGGATATCGCGAAACCGGACGAGATGACCGGCAGTTCCCTGATTGAAGAGGGATAGCCCCACCCATGACCCCATTTCGCGTCCTGTTCGCCCTTCTTGTTGTGGTCCCCATGGTTTTTGGGGGCTTCGGTTATCAGGCATTGGCCGAGGCCGATAAAAGCAAGCTGGAAAAGGTCGAGCGCGCCATTGATGCGAAACGCAAACAACAAGATGCGCTGAACAAAAAATCAGCATCGCTGGAAAGCGACCTGAAACGTTTGAAAGAAGATAGCGTTCAGGCGGCGTCTGCCATTCAGGACCATGAAACGTCCATTCTCGACCTTGAAGACCGGCTCAAGGTTCTGGGCACGGCCGAACGTGAAAAGGCCGATAACCTGAAGGCCCGGCGGGGACAGTTCGTCAACGTCCTGATGGCGGTGCAGAAAATGGCCCGATTCCCGACGGAAGCCATGATCGCCGCCCCCATGTCGCCGTCTGAAACTGTGCGGGGCGCGATCCTGCTGCGCGCCGCCGTGCCAGAGATCGAGGCCAGGACGCTGGGGCTGCGTCGCGATATCGAAGAACTGGCGGTTGCCCGAAAGCTGACCAATGAAAAACGCCAACAGCGCGCAACGGAACTGGCGGGGCTGGCACGACAACAAAAGAAAATGGATTCCCTGCTTAAGCAAAAAGCAAAACTGAAAAGCCGGACCGACCGGGATTCAAAAGCGGTTGAACGCCGCATGAAGGCGTTGGTCCGGGAAGCCAAAAGCATGCGCGACCTGATTGCCAGGCTTGATGCCGACAGGCGCAAGCGGGCGAAGCAGACAAAGAAAAATTCGAAAACGACGACAGTCAAAAGAATGCCGAATCCGGCCAGGGATATTTCCCGGTCGCGGGGCAAACTGCCCTATCCGGCGGTTGGGCGGCTGGTTGGAAAATATGGACAGACAACGGAAACCGGGCTGACCCGCAAGGGTATTACCATCGAGACCCGCGCCAACGCTCAGGTTGTTGCACCCTATGACGGGCTGGTGGTCTTCGCCGGTGCCTTCAAGGGCTATGGGCAACTCTTGATCATCGAACATGGCGAGGGATATCATAGCCTGCTCGCGGGCCTGGCCCGCATCGACAATACAATCGGGCAGCAAGTGCTTTCCGGCGAACCGGCTGGTATTATGGGTAGCCCGAAAAAAAGCCCCCCGATTCTGTACGTGGAACTACGGCGAAACGGTCAACCCATCAATCCCCTGCCATGGCTGGCGGCGCGCAAAAGTAAGGTAAACGGATGAAAAACAAAATGTTCCTGGCGATTGTCTCTGCGGTTGTCCTGTTTGTGACGCCAGTTCTGGCAGATGATCACGACAAGGCCGAAGCCAAGAAAACAACCAAGGCCGAAACCTATCGCCTGCTCAACCTGTTTGGTGACGTGTTTGAAAGGGTTCGTTCCGATTATGTCGAAGAAGCGACCGACGAGGAACTGATCGAAGCGGCGATCACCGGCATGCTGTCATCGCTGGACCCGCACTCCAGTTTCCTGAATGCCGATGGCTACCGCGACATGCAGGTCCAGACGCGGGGGCGCTTTGGCGGCCTTGGCATCGAAGTGACCATGCAGGACGGGCTGGTCAAGGTTGTCTCGCCCATTGACGACACCCCGGCGTTCCGTGCCGGCATTCAATCGGGCGACCTGATTTACAAGCTTGATGAAGAAGCCGTTATGGGCCTGACCCTGGCCGAAGCCGTCGAGCGGATGCGTGGCAAGGTTGGCACCGACATTATCTTGGGCGTTCGCCGCAAGGACCAGGATGACTTCGACGTCACCATAACCCGGGCGGTTATCAAAATTCGTTCTGTGCGTTCGCGCATGGAAGGCAAGATCGGTTATTTACGCATTACCTCGTTCAGCGCCCAGGCCTATGCCGGGGTCAAGAAGGCGATGGCGAAGTTCCGCGACGAAGTGGGTGACGACCTGCAAGGGGTCGTGCTCGACCTCAGGAACAATCCCGGCGGCCTGCTTGGTCAGGCGGTCGATGTGTCAGACGCCTTCATGGAAAGGGGCGAAATAGTCTCGACCCGTTCGCGCCAGCCGGAAGATACCCAGCGCTATAACGCAACGCCGGGCGATCTGGCAGATGGCCTGCCCATTGTTGTGCTGCTCAATGGTGGTTCGGCCTCGGCTTCTGAAATTGTTGCCGGTGCCTTGCAAGACCACAAGCGGGCGATCTTGTTGGGCACCAAGTCCTTCGGCAAAGGCTCAGTGCAGACAATCATTCCATTATCCGGCCAAGGCGCCATGCGCCTGACGACGGCGCGATATTTCACCCCGTCGGGGCGCTCCATTCAGGCCGTCGGTATCGAGCCGGATATCAAAGTCGAACAGGCGAAACTGGAAACCGTTACCCGGCCCAAGGGACGTCGTGAAGCGGACCTGCGCGGCGCACTGGAAAACGGCAACAAGAAAAAAGATGCCGACAAGGATACCAAAAGCGATAGCAAGGCGGACGCAAGTAAAGACAAGAAAGACGCCAAGCCGCAGGATTATCAATTGGCCAGGGCGCTTGATCTGATCCGGGGCGTTTCCATGTTCCAGGGTGCTGTTTCGGCGAAACAATAATGTTGGACAGGTGACGTCTTGAAACTGCCCTTCAAAATTCCAAGCTTCAAAATTCCAAGCTTCAAGCTTCCGAAGTTCGGCAAGAAAAAAGCCGACGATGACGAAGATGATGACGACTTCGAGGGTTTCGAAGGCCTTGATGATATGGACGATGCGGGCGGCTCCGATGACGCGGCGGCGTCAGAAGGGGCAGGTGGGGCAGGCGAATCAGAAGCTGCCGAAGCCCCAGCCGAGGCTCCCGATGAAACTCCTGCCGAGGACCCTCCAGCCGAAGAACTCGCAGCTGACGGTGGCGATGAAGATGCGCCGGGCGGTGATGCCGGTGATTCTTCTGAGGAAACCGTTGGCGATGGTGATGAACTGGAAGTTCCAGACTTCGGCGATGACGACGATACCCCCGATTTCGGCGACGATGATGATGACGAAGACGGCGAGGGCGGCGGAGGCTCTAAAAAGAAACGGCTGATGATGATCGGCGGCGGCGTTTTCGTCGTGCTGCTGCTTGGCGGTGGCGGGGCCTGGTATTTCATGTCCGGTGACGATGGGGAAGAAAAATCCATGCGCGCCGACATTGACCCGGACGTACCACGCGTCGAAATGGCAATCGCACCGAAAAAACGGGCTTCGGGCGGGCTTAACGCCATCGCCGCCGGGGCCAAGGGTCCGGGTGCCGGGGCTCAGATAGCCGCAGTGTCTGAGGGTGCCTTCGCATCAATAGCACCCCCGGTCAGTGCCGATGCGGCCCTGGCCGTTGCCAGTGATGAAACCCTGGTTGAACAGACGCCGCAGGGGCCTATACCGAAAATTGCCGATGATGGCCGCAAGCCATGGCAGGTGTATGGCAAGCCGTTTCAGGCAGCCGACGGCGAGCGCCGCCTGGGCCTGATCGTCGCCGGCCTTGGTTTAAGCCGTGCCGCGACGGAAGCCGCGATCAGCCTGTTGCCGGGCAGTGTGACGCTGGCCTTTGATCCTTATGCCGACGGTTTAATCGACTGGGCGGCGAAAGCGCGCCAGGCCGGTCACGAGGTGCTGATGATGGTGCCGCTGGAATCAAGCGCGTTTCCTCACGAAGACCCCGGCCCAATGGCTTTGACGACGACCAATGATGCGGATGAAAACCGCTTCCGTCTGGAATTTATCCTGTCGCGCATGTCCGGCTACGTCGGCGTGCTGACCACCATGGGCTCACAGTTTGCTCAATCGGACGAGCATCTGCGGACGTTCCTCGAAGAAATCAACAATCGCGGTTTGTTGCTGGTTGAAGGCAAGAACGAAGCCTCGACTCTGGCGACGACGGTGGCGGCGGAAATCGGCTTGCCGCGAGCCGCAGTTGATGTAGTCCTCGACGAAACACCCAGCAAAGCGTCCATCGACAGAAGCTTCGGCGATGTTGAAGAAATTGTCACCGAAAGCGCCGTCGGCGTCGGCGTCGCCGAGCCTTATCCGGCTTCTATCGAGCGTATTCTCGCCTGGGCCACGGCCTTGAAGGACAAGAAGATCGCGCTTGCCCCGATCACCGCCATTGTCGGAAGACAGCCCGTAAAATGACCGTCGATCCGTTGAAAGAAATGCCTTACCGGCCTTGTGTCGGGGCGCTGTTGTTGAACCGGGCAGGCGAGGTGTTTGTGGCGCGCCGCATCGACACGCCCGATGGCTGGCAAATGCCTCAGGGCGGCATTGATGACGATGAGTCTCCGCTGGATGCCGTGCTGCGTGAACTGGCGGAAGAGACCGGCGTCACCTCGGTCGAAGTGCTCGGGGAAAGTTCCGGCTGGCTGCAATATGATCTGCCTGACGAATTGATCGGCAAGGTTTTGGGTGGAATCTACCGGGGCCAGCGTCAGAAGTGGTTCGCACTGGGCTTTACCGGTGATGAGTCAGAAATTGATCTCCAAGCACATGATGAAGTTGAATTCGATGACTGGAAATGGGTCCAGATGGCGGATTTGCCGGATATGACGGTATCCTTCAAACGCGACCTGTATGTGGAAATTGTGCAGGAATTCGACCACTTTGGGAAAGCGTGCATAAAAACATGATGTATCTGCAGATAATTGCAGGCTTTGTGTTCCTGCTCGGCGGCGCCGATATTCTGGTGCGCGGCGCGGTCGGATTGGCCAAGCACTGGAATGTTTCGCCGCTGGTCATTGGCATGACGATCATCGCTTTTGGTACCTCTGCGCCGGAATTTCTGGTCAGTATGGATGCGGCGCTGGCTGGCTCTTCGGCGATGGCGCTGGGTAATGTCGTCGGCTCGAACGTGGCCAACATGTTGTTGATTCTGGGTGTGACGGCGATCCTGAAACCGATTTCCGTCGCCCCGTACTCGATGATGCGTGATGGCCTGATGCTGCTGTTCGGTAGCCTGTTGTTCGGCTGGTTCGTGTTTGTTGGTGATGTCGGCATCCCGGAAGGCTGTGTGCTGCTCGCCTTGTTCGCCTTTTTCATCGGCCATGCCTGTTGGAGCGAAACCCACGGTGCGGCGTCGGCTTCTGACATCTATATTCACGAGGTCGAGGAATACGAGGATATTAAAGGCTCGTTGCGCGTCATGTGGATGCTGTTGCTGGCGGGGCTGGCTGGGGTCATTTTTGGTGCCGATCAACTGGTCAAGGGCGGGGTCGAGGCTGCCCGGTCCTTTGGCGTCGCTGAAGAGGTGATTGGCCTGACAATACTCGCGTTTGGCACTTCGTTGCCGGAATTGGCGGCCTCTGTGGTCGCGGCCATGCGCGGGCACACAGATGTGGCACTGGGCAACGTCGTCGGCTCTAACATGTTCAATACCCTGGCCGTTGTTGGCGGGGTGGCGGTGATCACGCCCCTGCATGTTCCGGCACAGATTGTCGGCTTCGATTTGTGGGTGATGCTCGGGGTGACGGTATTGCTGCTGCCCTACCTGATCGGTGGCTGGCGGCTGACCCGGCCCGTCGCCATAGTCTTTCTGCTGGGCTATGCGGCCTATGTGATGGTTCAGGTGACGGGCGCCCCGAACCTTATCTGAATCCATCCTTGAAACGGACCCGTCGATCAATCATTGTCCGGGGATGTCCGATAAAACAGCTCCCGTAGTCCTGATTACCGGTGCCGCCCGGCGTATTGGCCGTGCGTTGGCGCTTGGTCTTGGCCGTGACGGCTGGACGGTCGTCGTTCACTACAATGCGTCTTCCGATGATGCCGACGATGTCGTCAGGGCGATAACAACGGACGGCGGACGGGCAGTTGCCGTGCAGGCGGACCTGTCCAATGAGGCGGAAGCCGAGACCTTGGTATCGCGGGCCGTCGATGCGGCCGGGCCGTTGACCTGCCTGATCAATAATGCCTCGCTGTTTGAAGAAGATAACGTGCACAGCGCCGACAAGGCGTCGTGGGACGCCCACATGCAGATCAACCTGCGCGCGCCGTTTATTCTGACCCAGGCATTTGCCGCCCAGCGTCCCGATGGGGTGCCAGGCAACGTCATTAATATTATCGACCAGCGGGTCTGGAACCTGACCCCGCATTTTGTCTCTTATACGGTCAGCAAATCCGGGCTGTGGACCCTGACCCAGACCCTGGCGATGGCTCTGGCACCCGATGTTCGCGTCAATGCAGTCGGTCCGGGCCCAACATTGCCCAGTTCCCGACAAAGCCAGCAGGATTTCGATGAACAATGTGCATCGTTGCCATTGGGCCACGCCGTAAATGTCGATGAAATCGTTGACGCAGTACGCTATATTCTCGGCGCGTCGTCGATGACGGCACAAATGATAGCTCTCGACGGCGGCCAGCATCTCGTCTCGGCACCGTCTTTGGTAGACACGGGGGCGGAGGAATAACATGGAACTGGTGCAACCACGCAATATCGCCGATGCCCGCGCCGCCATCCGTCATGTCTTTGTCCGTGATCTGGAACTGAAATGCTCCATTGGTGTGCACAGTCATGAAAAAGATGCCCCGCAGCGGGTCCTGATTAACCTTGATCTGGCGGTCCGCGAGGGTGAAACCAACGGGCAATTGAACGACGATATTGAAAATGTCGTCTGTTACGAGGCACTTACCAATGGCGTGCGCGAGATCGTCGCCGACGGTCATGTCAATCTGGTCGAAACCCTGGCCGAAGACATCGCCGCAATGTGTCTGGAAGACACCCGAGTTCGCTCGGCGCGGGTGCGGGTCGAGAAACTGGACGTGTTCACGGAAGCAACCAGTGTCGGGGTCGAAATCGAACGCTTTAATCCGGACCTTTAATTCCTTCTAACCCTTTGCAAAAGATAGATTCATCAGGTGGAATCCGTCCAAGTTGTGCACAGGGGTATTTTTCGCCTTGTTTCGATTCAATAACATTCCAGTAAAATGACCGTCCCCAGGCACTCGCAATCTGGTTCTATTTTTACTCAATGAAATCAACGGGTTATAATACTGCACGTTTTTTAGGCAAAGCGGTGGAATCGACGGTTTAGAAGGGGTCATTTCGTCCGAGTCTGGGTTATCAACAGGGTTATCCACAAAATCAGTGGATAGATATCGGCGCTTCCGGTGATCACGAAACAAGGGCGCTTAGCTGAGTATGCAGTGGGGACGTTGACGCGCTCGCCGGGTGCGTTAAAACAGAGATCATGACCAGTAAAAACTCCAATGATGACGCAACGCCGGATGCCGATGTGGCCCCCGATGGTGTTGATGTTATTAAGGGATATCTGAAGACCTTGCCAGCGGCACCGGGTGTCTACCGGATGGTTAACGGGCCCGGCGATGTGCTCTATGTCGGCAAGGCCAAGAGCCTGGCCAAGCGGGTCGCCAGCTATACCAACCTGAAGCGTCAGTCGAACCGCCTGCGCCGGATGATCTCCGAAACGCATTCGATGGAGTTCGTGACCACCCATACAGAGGCCGAGGCGCTGCTGCTGGAGGCCAACCTGATCAAGCGTTACCGGCCGCGCTATAATATTCTGCTGCGCGACGACAAATCGTTCCCGAAGATCCTGCTGACTGGCGGCCATTCGTTCCCCCGCGTCGTCAAGCACCGGGGCGCTGAAACCGGCAAGGGGGACTATTTCGGGCCCTTCGCATCGGTGTGGGCGGTCAACGAAACGGTGACTGTTCTGCAACGGGCGTTCCTGCTAAGGACTTGTTCCAACAGTGTTTTTTCAAATAGATCACGGCCATGTCTGCTGTTTCAGATCAAGCGCTGTTCGGCGCCGTGCGTCGGGCGCATCGGCGAGGATGAATACGGGGCATTAGTGGCGGAGGCGCGCGCTTTTCTGAGCGGCGATAGTCAGAAAATCCAGCAGGGGCTGGCGGTGCGCATGCAACACGCCAGCGACGATCAGGACTACGAGGCCGCCGCTATTTTCCGCGATAGGATTCAAGCGCTTACACGCATTCAGGCACATCAGGATATCAACCTGAGCGGGGTCGGGGACGCCGATTTGATCGCCGCGTTTCAGGATGGTGGCAATTCCTGCATACAAGTGTTTTTTTTCCGCGGAGGGCGGCATTTCGGAAACCGTGCATACTTCCCCAGCCACGCGGCGGACGATACTGAAGCCAAAATCCTGGAAGCCTTTATCGGCCAGTTTTACGACAACAAGGAATCCCCCCGACGGATTCTGGTTTCCCACAAACTGGAAAACCAGACATTGATCGCCGATGCCCTTGGCGTCAAAGCGGATCGCAAAGTCGAGGTCAGTTGTCCCGAGCGCGGCGACAAACGCAAATTGATCGGGCACGCGCTTGCAAATGCGCGGGAAGCTTTGGGCCGACGCCTGTCTGATAGTGCCTCGCAGCGCCGCTTGCTCGACGGGCTGGCCGATGCGCTGACCCTTGATGCGCCGCCGGACCGCATCGAGGTCTATGACAACAGCCATGTATCGGGAACGTCGGCAATTGGCGCGATGATCGTTGCCGGGCCGGACGGCCTGATGAAGAACGCCTATCGCAAGTTCAACATCAAGAACAAGGAGATGGCGCCGGGGGACGATTACGCGATGATGCGCGAAGTGCTTGAGCGGCGATTTGCACGGGCGATCAAGGAAGACCCGGACCGCCGCGGCGATCAATGGCCCGATCTGGTGCTTATCGACGGCGGCGCCGGGCAATTGGGGGTGGCGTTGGAAGTGTTCAGTGCGTTGGAGATCGACGATGTCGCTGTCGCCGGTATCGCCAAGGGCGTCGAGCGCAATGCCGGACGCGAGAGAATTTTCCTGCCCGGTCGCGATCCGATCAGCCTGAAGCCCCGCGACCCGGTGCTGTATTTCCTGCAACGCCTGCGCGACGAGGCCCACCGCTTCGCCATCGGCGTACATCGGGCAAAGCGCGGCAAGGCGCAGCAGAAATCGCCGCTGGACGGGGTTCCGGGAATCGGTCCGAAACGCAAGAAGGCGCTGTTGCATCATTTCGGTTCGGCCCGCGCCGTCTCCGATGCCGGTCTGGCCGATTTGGAGGCCGTTGACGGCGTCAGCCGCGCCATGGCCAGAAAAATCTATGACTGGTTTAATGGATAACAAGAAAATCTATGACCGCACCCAAGGTCTTCGTTTGATGGAAGTTTGATCTGTGGTTACACTGCCCGAATGAACGTCAATATTCCGAATATCCTGACCTTTTCGCGCATCGTCGCAGCACCGGTCGTCTCCGTGCTGATGTTCATGCCGCCGCCGCTGGGTAATTGGGTCCCGTTTGCGGTCTATGCGTTTGCCTGCGTGACGGATTTCTTTGATGGCTATCTGGCCCGGGCCTGGCATCAGCAATCGGCGCTGGGGCGTTTCATGGACCCGATCGCCGACAAGCTGCTGATCGCCGCCGTGCTGCTGATGCTGGTCGCCACCGACCGGATAACCGAGATGACCATCCTGCCCGCCGCCGTCATTTTGTTTCGGGAAATTCTGGTGTCGGGACTGCGCGAGTTTCTGGCCGAGGTTCAGGTCCGCGTCCCGGTAACGGTGCTGGCAAAGTGGAAAACCTTTATCCAGATGCTGGCGCTGGGGTTCCTGCTTGTCGGGTCCGCCGGACCGGATTTCGGACCGGTGACAACCGAGGAAATCGGCATTGTCGGCATATGGCTGGCCGCTGTGCTGACCGTTGGCACCGGCTATGACTATCTGAAAGCAGGCCTTCGCCATATCACCGAGACCGATAGTCAATAGGGGGCGACCTGTGAAAATATTCGGTATGGTTGGGTGGAGCGGCAGCGGCAAGACGACGCTGATGGTTCGTCTGTTGCCGGAACTGATCGCGCGCGGAATTTCGGTGTCGACCATGAAACACACTCACCACAATGTAGACCTGGACCAACCGGGCAAGGATTCTTACGAACATCGTGAGGCCGGGGCGCATGAAGTGCTGATTGCCTCGTCGAACCGCTGGGCGTTGACGCGCGAACTGCACGACGAGCCGGAACCGGACATGGACGAACTGATCGCGCGTATGGAGCCGGTCGACCTGTTGCTGATCGAAGGCTTCAAGAAACACCGTCATGCAAAGCTGGAAATCCATCGGGCCGATACCCAGAAGTCATTGATCGGCAGCGACGAGCCGACCATCGTCGCCATTGCCAGCGACGAGCCACTGGATGATGTCACGGTGCCGGTGCTGGATTTGAATGACGTCGCCGCCATCGCCGACTTTATTGTCGATTTCAACGGGATTGGCGGCAAGAAAGGTCAGGCCAATGACACAGCTTAAGGACGATTGTTTCGCATCGGGCGATGAACTGATGGGGTTGGATACGGCGCTTCAGCGGTTATCCGACAGCCTTGATGCCGTCGTCGACGTTGAGACCATTGCGCTCACTGAGGGTGTCGGGCGTATTCTGGCCCGTGACCAGATCGCCGGACGCGACGTTCCGGCCCACGACAATTCTGCCGTCGATGGCTATGCGGTCTGGTTCGATGACCTGACGCCGGGGGGCGAAACCCGCCTTCAAGTCACCGGTCGGATTACCGCTGGCCACCCGCTGGACCGGGCGCCCCGACCGGGCGAGTGCTTGCGCATTTTTACCGGGGCTGCGATGCCAACCTCGCCTGACGGTGGGCCTGATACCGTGTTCATGCAGGAAGACGTAGAGGTCGATGGCGATCATGTGATCCTGCCCGATGGCCTGACACAGGGATCGAACCGGCGCTTCCGTGGCGAGGACATAAAAACCGGCACGACCATTCTGAATGCCGGGCAACGGCTGCGCCCGCAAGAAGTCGGGCTGGCGGCATCCGTCGGCATTGACGCCTTGCCGGTTTATAAACGACTGAGCGTGGCGGTGTTTTCCACCGGCGATGAAATTCGCGACCCGTCTGACGAGGCACCGGAAGGCTGCGTCTTCGATGCCAACCGGTTCTCGGTGATGGGGTTGCTCAGCCGCCTTGGCTGCGATGTCACCGACCTTGGCATTCTGCCAGACAATCTTGATTCCATAACCGATGCGCTGAAGGGCGCGTCAGCCAAACATGATTTGTTGATTACATCGGGCGGGGTTTCCGTCGGCGATGAAGACCATGTGAAACCGGCGGTAGAAAGCCTCGGGCGTCTCGATTTCTGGCGGCTGGCGATCAAGCCGGGACGGCCCATCGCGCTCGGTACAATCAACGGAGGCAACGTTTCGGATACGGTGTTCGTTGGACTGCCCGGAAACCCGGTCGCCGCCATGGTGACGTTCATGCGCGTCGTCGCCCCGGTGGTCAAATTGCTGTCCGGCGAGCCGATCCGCCCGCCGCATCTGTTTGGTGTCACCGCCGCCTTTACCCACAAGAAAAAGAGTGGTCGGCGCGAATGGGTGCGCTGTCGCCTCGAGGTGGCGGACGATGGGACATTGAAAGCCGTCAAACATCCGTCCGGCGGTGCCGGGGTGTTGTCGTCGATGGTATTTTCCGATGGACTGGTTGAACTGCCGGAAGACCAGACCGATGTTAAAGAGGGCGAGCAGGTTCAGTTCCTGCCGTTTACGGAGGTTTGTCCATGAAACTGGTGTATTTCGCCTGGGTCCGTGAAAAGGCCGGCTTGTCGACCGAAGACGTGACGCCGCCTGCTGACGTCACCGATGTCGCCGGACTGATCGACTGGCTGAAAGGCCGGGGCGAGGGCTATGGCGAAGCTTTTGCCGATCTTGACCTGGTCCGCGTCGCCGTCAATCAAAGCCACGTCGATCTGGATCATGCGCTGGCCGCATCCGACGAGGTCGCTTTTTTCCCGCCGGTCACGGGGGGCTGACCGATGATCCGGGTACAGACGGAAGACTTCGATTTAGGTGCCGAAATCGCCCGGATGACCGATGGCAAGACGAGTATCGGCGGCATCTGTTCTTTTTCCGGGCTGGTCCGCGATATTGTCGGCGAGGCGGGCGACACCGGCGTCGCGGCGATGACGCTGGAACATTATCCGGGCATGACCGAAAAGGCGCTGCAAGAAATTGAGGCCGAGGCGCGGGACCGTTGGCCGCTGGACGACGTGTTGATCGTTCACCGATATGGGCGGCTTGAACCGGGCGACAATATCGTGCTGGTCATTGCCGCGTCCGCCCACCGCGACGCGGCGTTCGATGCGTGCCGGTTCCTGATCGACTGGTTGAAGACCAAGGCACCGTTCTGGAAACTGGAAGAAACCACCGACGGCACCAACTGGGTCGAGGCGAAAGAATCAGACGACACGGCGGCGGATCGCTGGAATAAGGACTAGGATACTACCATGAGCGATGACAACGGTTGGCCGGTCAAAGCGTACAAGAACATCGATTTCCTGAAACGGCGCGAGGCGCGCACCATGCGCATCCTGTCGGAATACATGGAACCGGAAACCCGTTTCGAAGATCAGAACATCAGCGACACCATTGTCTTTTTTGGATCCGCCCGGGCGACGGCGGCAAAAGACGCTCGCGCCAAGCTGAAAGCGGCCAAGGCCCATGGCGACGCCCATCAGATTGAGACGGCGGAACGTAGCCTGGTGATGTCGCGTTATTACGAAGACGCGCGTAAACTGGCGAAACGGTTGACCAAATGGTCAAAGGGGCTGGAAAAAGGGCGGCGGCGTTTCGTCGTTTGCACCGGCGGCGGGCCGGGCCTGATGGAGGCAGCCAACCGCGGCGCATCGGAAGCCAATGGGCTGAACATCGGGCTTAATATCTCGATCCCGCACGAACAGGTGGAAAACCCCTATGTCTCGCGCGAGCTGGAATTCGAATTCAATTATTTCTTCATGCGCAAGTTCTGGTTCACCTATCTGGCCAAGGCGTTGATCGCCTTTCCCGGCGGCTTCGGCACCATGGATGAATTTTTCGAGCTGATGACGCTGGTGCAAACCCGCAAACTGGGCAAGACCATGCCGATCGTGCTGTACGGCACTGATTATTGGGACAAGATCATCGACTTCGACGCGCTGGTCCGTTTCGGCACCATCTCGCCGGAAGACCTGGACCTGTTCAAGCGCCTGAACACGGTCGATGAAGCATTTGATTTTATCACCGGCGAGCTGAACAAGAAGGCGCTGAAGCGTCCGGGCGGTAGTCTTTAATATGAGCGCCCTGCGGGGCGACGCCTCTGGAAGTCAGACCATAACTGGGGGCAGGAGCTTTTAATTATGCGCAGCCTTCGGCTGGCGCGGCCTCCTAGAAAATATCCGGAACGAAGGTCTGGTCCGACAGCGGCGGGCGGATGTAGGACGCTTTTGGTGCCTTGCGTTTCGGCAAGCGCGGCTTTTTCGGGGCGACGTTCTGATAAGGGAACATGCTTAGAAAATGCGTGATGCAGTTAAGCCGGGCGCGTTTCTTGACGTCGGCGTCGACCACGTACCAGGGCGCCTGTTTGATATCGGTCAGTGAGAACATGTCGTCCTTGGCCTGCGAATATTCGGCCCAGCGGTTGCGGGCTTCCAGGTCCATGGGGCTGAGTTTCCAGTGCTTGGTCGGATCATCGACCCGGGCCTGAAAACGGCGTTCCTGTTCTTCGTCCGATACCGAGAACCAGTATTTAATCAGGGTGATGCCGGAACGCACGATCATCCGCTCGAATTCCGGGCACGAGCGCAGGAATTCGCGGTATTCGTCGTCGGTGCAGAAATCCATCACCCGTTCAACCCCGGCCCTGTTGTACCAGGAACGGTCAAGCAGGACGATTTCACCGGCTGCGGGCAGTTGCGACACATAACGCTGGAAATACCACTGGCTTTTTTCGCGCTCGGTTGGCGTGCCCAGCGCGACGACGCGACAAACGCGCGGGTTCAGGGGCTCGAGAATGCGTTTGATGACACCGCCCTTTCCGGCGGCGTCGCGGCCTTCGAAGATAACGACGACCTTCAGGCCGTTGGCTTTCACCCATTCCTGCAGTTTGACGAGTTCGATGTGCAGGCGCGCCATTTCCTTGTTGTAGACTTTTTTCTTAAGGCGAGGGCGGGCATCCTCTTCGGGTGCGCCATCCGTTTTGGGTGACGGTTCTTTTGATTTCTTTTTGGCCATCGCTGCTTCCCCTGTTCATGCGTTTAGACATGGTTCCACAAGGTCGCGCCAATCAGTAACGACGCTTGTCAGGTAACCTTGCCGACTGCCTTGTCGTAATCTTCCATCATCATCTTGCAGATGTCACCCGGAGTGAAATGATTTTCGTCAATTTCGCCGACGGGCGTGACTTCTGCCGCGGTGCCGGTCAGGAACACTTCGGTCGCATTGGCCAATTCGTCGGGCATGATGACGCGTTCGATAACCTCGATCCCGCGCGCACGGGCCAGATCAATAACCGTGCGCCGGGTGATGCCGTCCAGGAAGCAGTCAGGTGTCGGCGTGTGCAGTTTGCCGTCGCCCATGACGATGAAGATGTTGGCGCCTGTGGCCTCGGCAATCTGGCCGCGCCAATCGAGCATCAGCGCGTCGTCGTAACCCTCAGATTCAACGGCGTGTTTGGATAAGGTGCAGATCATGTACAGACCGGCGGCCTTGGCGTGCACCGGTTCGGTTTCCGGCGACGGCCGTTTCCACGGCGCGGTTTTCAGGCGGATGCCTTTCATACGGGCTTCGGGCGAGAAGTACGACGGCCATTCCCAGGTCGCGATGGCAAGATGGATTTTCGAGGTCTGTGCGCTGACGCCCATCATTTCGCTGCCGCGCCAGGCGATCGGGCGGATGTATCCGTCGATGATATTGTTGGCCTTGCATGTTTCGATGCAGGCCGCGTCGATGTCGGCCACACTCCACGGTATGTCGAAGCCCAGTGTGTTGGCAGAGCCGACGAGGCGTTCGCTGTGTTCGGTCAGCTTGAAGATGTTGCCGGCATACATGCGTTCGCCCTCGAACACCGACGATGCGTAATGCAGGGCGTGGGTCAGCAAATGGACATTGGCGTCGCGCCAGTCGATCAATTCACCGTCAAACCAGATCAGACCATCGCGGTCATCGAATGCAGGGTGAGTGGTCTGTGTCATCTAGATTGTATCCTTACGATCATTTTTCCCGTTTCCTCGGCAGGAGGGAGAGTGCAGGCGATGCGGCCCATCGGCAAGCTTTTCCGACGCCCCGAGGGAGCGGGAAAAGTGATCCGTAGGGCGGCACTGCGAGATTCCCGGTCGTTGTCGCGCGCCGCTTGTGGTGGATGGCACCACGGCGCAACGCGCTCCTAGCCGGAAACCTCGCAGTGCCGTCGTAAGGGTGCAATCTAGACGGTACAGACCACTGACCATGTAATTTTCTTTCGTAAACAGCAGTTGTGGCAAAAGTATCTTGCGTTTTCTATCAAGTCCGGGCATATATGTCAACAAGGCTGACATATTTTTTTAGCGGCAGGACCACGTTTTATGACCAAGGCAAAGCACAGGCAGGAAAAAGACGCGCCGATTAATGAAGAGGCCCTGCGTCAGGTCATTGAATTAATGTTTTTCGCCTATCGTGATTTTACCGCCGAGCCTGATGCCATTCTGGCCGAATACGGGTTCGGGCGCGCCCATCACCGGGTCATTTATTTTGTCGGGCGCAACCCCGGCATCGCCGTCAATCAATTGCTCGATACCCTGAAGATCACCAAGCAGAGTCTGGCGCGTGTGCTACGCCAATTGGTCGATGAAGGCTTTATCGAACAGCGCACGGATGCCTTCGATGGCCGTCGCCGGTTGTTGTACTTGTTGGAAAAAGGTCAGCGCCTGGAACAAAAATTGACGGAGCGTCAGGCGCGACTCATTGCCCGGGCCTATGAAGAAGCCGGGGTTGGGGCAGCCGACAGTTTCCGCGCCGTGCTGCGCTGTATCATCAACTCCGATGACCGCAGCCGGGTCGGTGGTGATATACTCGCCCGTGAAGAAAGGGAGGGCTAATGGACAACGAGGTTCCGCATATTCTGGTTATCGACGACGATGTACGGTTGCGTGATTTGTTGGTCCAGTTTCTGAGCGAGAATGGTTTTCGGGTGTCCGCGGCGTCTGATGCGGCCGATGCCCGGACCCGCATGGCCGGGTTGGTGTTTGACCTGTTGGTGCTTGATCTGATGATGCCCGGTGAAAGCGGCCTTGAATTTGCCGCGGACTTGCGACGTACCAACGCGGTGCCGATTTTGATGCTGACCGCCATGGGCGAGGCCGAGAACCGTATCGAGGGGCTGGAAAAGGGTGCCGACGACTACTTGACTAAACCGTTCGAGCCCCGCGAGTTGCTGTTGCGCATCAACAATATTTTGAAACGGGTTCCGGTCACAGACGACCTGCCAGAGGAAATTCAATTGGGCGACGTGCTCTATAACACAGTCCGTTCAGAGCTGAGCCGCGAGGGCGAACCGATCCGTCTGACCGAGGTCGAGGCGGCTTTGCTGGGGGCGCTGGCCGGACGCCCCGGCGCGGTACTCAGCCGCGATGATTTGTGTGAAATGACCGGGGGCACCGTGGGCAGTGGGGGCGGCGGGCGCGCCATCGACGTGCAGGTGACACGCCTCAGGCGCAAGATCGAAAACAATCCGAAGCTTCCCATTTACCTGCTGACCGTACGTGGCAAGGGCTACGTCTTGAGGCCAGACTGATGATCAAACGTTTCCTGCCCACCAGCCTGCTCGGCCGGTCGCTGATGATTATCGTCATGCCGCTGATTCTGTTGCAGGTGATTGCCGGTCTGATTTTCTATGAAAGCCACTGGGACAAGGTGTCGCTCAGGCTGTCGCGCAACGTTGCCGGCGATATCGCCGGGGTGATCAACCTGATGCACATGTATCCGGGTGATATCAACCGCGCCAATATCGCCAATTTGGCGTCTGTCGACTTCGCCATGACGACGGAATTCCGCAATGGTGAGATCCTTAGCAAGACGGCTGCAAAACCGGCTGATGCCATGCAGGAAACCCTGTTCAAGGCCCTGCGCGAAGGGGTGCGGCTGCCGTTTCGGGTTGGCATGGACGACGATGGGCGCCATGTGGTGATCGACGTGCAATTGACCGACGGGGTGCTCAGGGTGGTCGTCAACCGCAAGCGGCTTTTCAGTTCGACGACCTATGTGTTCGTGATCTGGATGGTCGGCTCGTCGCTGATCCTGTTCGCCGTCGCCACCATCTTCATGCGCAATCAGGTCAAGCCAATCCGCCGTCTGGCCGAGGCTGCGGACGATTTTGGCAAGGGCCGCGATGCGCCTAATTTCAAACCGGAAGGGGCATCGGAAGTGCGCCGGGCGGCCGCCGCCTTCATCGCCATGCGCGAACGCATCGGTAGGCAAATCGAACAACGCACCGGCATGTTGTCGGGTGTTTCGCACGACCTGCGCACACCATTGACGCGGATGAAGCTGCAACTGGAAATGGCGTCGGCGGATTCCGGGCTTGAAAACATCAAGGACGACATATCGGAAATGGAGCACATGCTGGAAGAGTATCTGGCATTTGCCCGTGGCGAGGGCGGCGAGGAGGCGGTGCCGACGGACCTGGGCGGATTGCTCGATGACGTGGTCGGACGATCCCGGCGCAAGGGCGGGGTGATTGACCTGCATGTAGAAAGCGATATCCGCATGCCGCTCAGGCCCAATGCGTTTCAGCGCGCGGTCACCAACCTGATTGAAAACGCGACGCGCTATGCCGACCACGTATCGGTCCGGGCCGGGCAGCGCGACGATGTGATCGAGATTACCATCGATGACGACGGCCCCGGCATCCCCGAAGCCCAGCGCGAGGATGTGTTCAAGCCGTTTTTCAGGATTGATCAGTCGCGCAATCTGGATACCGGCGGCGTCGGGTTGGGGATGTCCATCGCGCGTGATGTGGTGCGCGGCCACGGCGGCGATATCGAGCTGGCAGACGGCCCCGGTGGCGGTTTGCGGGCGCGTATCAGGCTGCCGGTCTGATGGAGGTTATCGTCTGTACCGGCGAGGCGCAGGCCGATTGGGCGATTGTCCACATGAGCGACCTGCATCAGGGCTTCGTCAATATCGGCGTTGATGCCACCCATGTTCATCTGGTCGATGGCGATATGGATGGCTTTCGTCAAATGATCGCGGCCAAACAAGCAGCCGGAGACAAATTCTTTATCGTCTCGCAAAACGGCGGGGCACCGGGAGACGGGGCAGCGAAATTCAATTTCGTCGGCGACCATCCGCTCGACCATTATCAGACCATATCGGACCCATCTGAAAACGCCATTTACAGTTTCGTCGACCGTCGCCAGACGGACCTTGGCTGTTTGAGGTTGGACAATCCGCCCAAGGCGATTTTCTGCCCGACCGGTGCACCAAAAGCCACCGCCGAGCCATTGGCCATGGCAGCGCGCGATATCGACATATTGTTTTCCGGCAGTATTTTCTTCGATCCCGACCGCGCCAGTTGGGGCACGCGCTTCGGCGACAATGATTTGCTGCGCGATATTTTTACCGACGCCGTCGATGCCTGCATCGAAGAATACGAAGACGCCTACCGGGCCATTGTGCGTGCGTGTGAAGCGCGTTCCGTCGATCCGCTGGAAATGGAATTCGATCTTCTGCGCTCGTTGTTCGGTCTGGTCGAGGGCTGCTGTCAGGCGCAACAGCGTCACCAGATCATCTCGTCGTTGCGCGATGTTAATGTCGTCGTCATGGGCGAGTTTCCCTCTAATGCGTTCGATGCCTCGGTCAATGTCGAACTGATCGGCTACAAATCCTTCACCGAGGCGCTGGAGATGATGGGGCGCTCCAAGGTGGCGCTGAATATCGTGCCAAAGTTTTCCGACGGCGCCCATGAGCGGATTTTCTATGGCATGGCGGCGGGTGCCGTAGTGCTGACGACGACCAGCGATTACGTCGCCGAGACCTTTACGGACAATGAGAACATTTTATTCATCGAGCGCGGTGGAAAATTCGATGCCGCCGCCGTTGCCGATTTGTTGGCTGACACCAAGCGGCTCGACGAGATGACGGCAAGCGCGCGTGTCTTATTCGAGGCGGGTCATACTTGGGATGTTAGAGCGAAAGTGATCGTCGAGAAGATGGATTCCCGCCTGCGCGGGAATGACGAAGGAAAAACGCGGGAGTGACGGAGGAAAAACGCGGGAGTGACTGAGGAGAATATAACTCCTGTTGCCAATCTTGTTTTGACTTCCAGTGAACTAAAAAGCCAAGGGGCGAATAGCCCCGCCCGGCGCTTGAGGGGCAGCATAAATTTGCGCAAGAAAAAAGCCGCCCGAGGACTAGGGGGGGAAGGTGTCCTGCGGGCGGCTGGATCGTAAATCGTGGAGAAATCTCGATTTACTTGGTTTGTTTTCTTACTTCATCTTTTTGGCAAGGGCCTTGATCTCGTCCAGGCTCTCGGTCAGTCGGGCGTTGACGACTTCCGTCGCTTCGCTGTTCGACTTGGTGACCATGTCGGCCAGTTCCTGCATGTTGGCAAGGGCCTTGGTGAAGGCTGTCTGATACAGTTCGGCCTGTTTGGAGGCAGCGTCCTGGGCGGTTGCGGATTTGGAAATCACATCGAACGCCTTGGTCGCTTCGTTGAGGGAATCCTGAAGAATTTCAGCCTGACGTTCGGCGACCTGCTTCAGTCCTTCTGCTGCCGCTTTGTTGGCGGCGGTCAGGGCTTCGATGTTCTTGCGCTGACCAACGAACAGGGCGTCCATATCAAAGGACGGAATCTTGTAGCCGGATGCCATTTTGGCGAACTCTTCAGCCATTTTGGCGGGGTCGAAATCGGCCATGAATTTGCTCGCATCGACGTTGAAAAACGGGTTGGTTTGCTTTGCCATTGTCTTGTACTCCTGAGTGAATTCTGTGTGTTCTGTTTATGCTGCACTGCACAATAATGACAATATAGGCCCAGGAAACACATTCGTCAAGGCTAATGTTGCACTGCACAATAAATCATGCAGATTTTATTGAAATCCGCAGAAAACAAGGTGCTTCGAGGGGGTGTGGAGAGGCCGCTTAACCGGCCAGTTCGCGCGACCGGGCGGTGGCGGCTGTGACGGCGCGTGTCATCAGGGCATCAAGACCGCCTTCGGCCATCAAAACATCCAGCGCGGCTGCCGTGGTGCCGCCGGGGCTGGTGACGTTTTGGCGCAGGGTTTCAGGGCTGTCGTCGGCGGCATCAAGCAATCCGCCTGACCCCGATACCGTGGCCCGGGCGAGTTCAGCGGCAAGGTCGGAGGGCAGTCCGGCCTCGACACCAGCCCGGGCCAGGCATTCGGTCAGCAAGAACACATAGGCCGGGCCACTGCCCGACACGGCGGTAACCGCATCCATCTGTGCTTCATCGTCAATGACTGCAACCTCGCCGACGGCCGATAACAACTCCCGACAGGCATTCATTTGTTGGTCGGTGACCGCGGAATTGCCAACGCAGACGCTGATACCCCGGCCAACGGCGGCCGGTGTATTCGGCATGGCGCGGACTATCGATGGTCCCTCACCCGCCGCTTGATCCCCCAGCAAATTTTCGAAGAATCCAATGGTCTTGCCCGCCGCGATTGATAGAAACACCGTATCGGGGCCAGTAAAGCGGGAATAGGCGGGGACGACCTGATCCATGACCTGTGGCTTGACGGCGAAGACGACGATATTGGCGGTGGCCTCTATAGCAAGCTCAGAAAGATCGGTGATGACGGTGACGCCAGCGGCGACCTTTGGTGTCGGGCCCGGTTCGATGATGGTCACAGTGTCAGGCGCGGTTCCGGATTCCAGCCAGCCGTCGAGCAGGGCCGAGCCCATTTTTCCGCATCCGACGAGCAGCAATTGAGGGTTAGAGTCCATTAATACCATCCATTCCGCGTCAGCAGGTTTCGTCGTGGCGTAGGCGGTAAGGCGCAGGATACCCGACGGTTTTCAAGCCTTTCCAACACCCGCCACGGCGAAAACTGCGACGCCCTCCGGGTTTGACGGGGACGCTCCGCCTGCCACGGAGACAATGCTCGAATATGCTTTGGCATGTCCTTGTGCTTGTCTCCTTGCTTCCGAAACGTCCTCGTCAAACGGAATTGCATGAGATTAGTGGACTCTAACCCTAGACTTTACGCTTCGCCGACGGTGTCGATCATCGCCGCGGCTATGGATTCGGTCGCCGACTTGCCGCCCCAGATGGCGTGCTGAAAGGCCGGATAAAAGCGTTCGCATTCCAGCAACGCGGTTTCCACAACGTCTTCCATCTGGGCGATGTTTGGGCCCTTGGTGCCGCGAAACGGCAGGGAATGGCTGAACATGGGCAGTCCTTCGTCGTTCCAGATGCCGAAATGGCCGAGCCATAGTTTTTCGTTGATCAGGGCCAGCAGTTCATGGATTCGCTCGCGCCGGTTTTCGGGCACCCGCATATCAAACGCGCAGGTGAAATGCATCGCACCCGCGGCATCGTTCCAGGCGAAGAACATGCTGTAATCGCACCAGCGTCCAGGGGCCTGAACGGCCATTTCCTGTTCGCTGCGGCGGTCGAAAATCCAGTCGTTGTCGTCGACCAGCCGCTCGATGATATCAAGCGGGTGGTTGGTTGTCGTTTCCTGGGCGATGCTAATGCCGGTCATGAGCCTGTCTCCTCATGCGGTAATGCGAATCACAGCGATTCTTACCACTGGGCGGCCGGACGTCGGAAACCACGACATATGCTGCGTATCGCGACATATTGTAGAAATTCCCCTCCAAACCACTAGGGGTAGCCTATCCAATTCGCGGACTCCGACGCAAGCGCCGTGTGCCTTGGTGGCATGATTGTTTGTGGATAAAAGGCTTGGATTCAGGCCTTTTTCGCGCGTGGCTTGGCTTTCGCACCGGCCTTGCTTTTTGCCTTTTTGGCCGAAGATTTTGATTTTGCCTTGCCGCCGAGCTGTTTTTCCAGCGCCCGGACGCGAATCTCGAGTTTTTCCTGCTCAGTGCGGGCCTTCGTTGCCACCGCCTTGACCGCTTCGAATTCATCGCGCGGCACCAGGTCTGCATCATCAAGCAGGCGTTGCATTTGCTGGCGGACCAGCGCCTGGGCGTCGTCTTTCAGTCCGGCCAGTGACGATGCGGCGCCACCGGCGACCTTGGCCAGGTCATCGAGAAGGCGATTGGATGTTTGCATGACTGGATCCCCATAAAGACTGAAGTGCTAAAAACTGACGTGTAAATGCCCGTAGCTGGCCGTCATTATGCGCTTAGGGCTTATCGAAGGCAACCTGTGGTGCTTGCCCCGATGTTCCGGCGGCTTTATAACCTTAAGGCCTTAAGAAATAGCGGAAATAATCACATGTATGTTGTCACTGGCGGGGCCGGATTTATCGGCTCCAACATCGTCGCCGCCATCGAAGAGAGGGGCTTGGGCCCCGTCGTTATCAGCGATCGGCTGCGCGACGGCAATAAATGGCTGAATGTCGCCAAGCGCGCGCTGTCCGATCTGGTCGCTCCGGAAAAGTTGTTCGATTATCTGGGCGATAACGAATTCGGGATCAAGGGCATCATCCACATGGGGGCGATATCGTCGACCACGGAAACCGATGTCGACCTGATTTTCGAAAACAATTTCCGGCTGACCCTGGATTTATGGAAATGGTGCACGGCCCATCACGTGCCCTTCATCTATGCCTCGTCGGCGGCAACCTATGGCGATGGGTCGAACGGATTTGTCGATGATGGTGCGGGCGATGCCCTGTCGGGTCTGCGTCCACTCAATCCCTATGGCTGGTCGAAGAATCTGTTTGATCGTCGGGTGGCGCGGGTGACCGCGAACGAAGAGCCGACCCCGCCGCAATGGGTCGGGCTGAAATTTTTCAACGTTTACGGTCCTAACGAATATCACAAGGGCTCGATGCAGAGCGTCGCATCGAAGGTGTTTCGCGATGTTGGCGAGGGAAAATCGGCCACTTTGTTTGAATCCCACCATCCCGATTACGAGCACGGCGGGCAACTGCGCGATTTCATCTGGGTCGGCGATTGCGTCGACGTGGTGTTGTGGATGATCGAAAACCCTGACGTGTCAGGCCTGTTCAACTGCGGCACCGGCAAGGCGCGGTCGTTCCTGGATGTGGTGACGTCTGTCTATGCCGCCATAGACAAGACCCCGGACGTCAATTTTGTTGAGACGCCGGTTGAAATCCGCGACAAGTATCAATATTTCACCGAAGCCGACATGAGCCGCCTGAAAGCGGTCGGTTACGACAAACCCTTTACCTCGTTGGAAGATGGAATCGGTGCCTATGTTCG
The DNA here is from genome assembly GCA_018671895.1 of Rhodospirillaceae bacterium. Taxonomy (GTDB): domain Bacteria; phylum Pseudomonadota; class Alphaproteobacteria; order Rhodospirillales; family JABHCV01; genus JABHGV01. Next base: position 35,036 of record JABHGV010000008.1, read on the forward strand.
CGATTACCTCGCCGCCGACGATCCCTATCGCTAGATAAATTTTTCATGAGCTTTTTGACAATTCCCTATCCCGTTATTGACCCGATCCTGCTTGAGGTCGGCCCGCTGGCCATTCGCTGGTATTCCCTGGCGTATATCGGCGGCTTGATGTTTGCCTGGTACTACATGGTCAAGCTGGCCAGCCGCGACCCCAATGGGGCGACCCGCGAAGACATTGACGATTTTATCGTCTGGGCGACGGTCGGTGTGATCATCGGCGGACGGCTGGGTTATGTGTTGTTCTATAATCCTGATTATTACATGGAAAATCCGTTGGCAGCGCTCAGATTGTGGGATGGCGGCATGTCGTTTCATGGCGGGGTTGTGGGCGTCGCTGCCGCGGGGGCAATTTTTACGAAGCGTCGATCGATCCCGATAGGACGCTTCGCCGATATTATTGCGTGTTCGGCCCCCATTGGCTTGTTGCTGGGGCGTTTGGCGAACTTTATCAACGGCGAACTGTATGGCCGGGTCACCGACGTTCAGTGGGCGATGGTGTTCCCGCGCGGTGGACCGGCGGCGCGCCACCCAAGTCAGCTATACGAAGCGGCACTGGAAGGCCTGTTGCTGTTCGTGGTGTTGTATGCGCTGTCGCAAAAGGAAACCATCCGCAACCGTCCCGGATTCCTGACGGGAGTATTCCTGCTTGGATATTCAGCGGCCCGCGCTTTCGTCGAGCTGTTCCGCCAGCCGGACGCGCATCTGGGCGTACTTGCCGCCGGGCTGACCATGGGGCAATGGCTGTCCATACCAATGCTGCTTGGCGGTTTGTATCTTGTCTTTCGTAAACACGGAAATGCCTGACCATGGAACTGTCCGCGCTTGAGAAAATACTGATCGACAAAATCGCCGAGGAAGGACCGCTTTCCATCGCCGATTTTATGGAACAGGCATTGGTCCACCCGGAACACGGCTATTATATGCGTCGTGATCCTTTTGGCGTTGATGGCGACTTCATCACGGCACCGGAAATCAGCCAGATGTTCGGCGAGTTGTTGGGCCTGTGGACGGCTATCAACTGGCAGGCCATGGGCCAGCCCGAAACTTTCAATCTGGTCGAACTGGGGCCGGGTCGCGGCACCCTGATGGCCGACATGCTGCGCGCAGCCGGGATCATTGCCGGATTTTCCGAAGCGGTTCGGGTGCATCTTGTCGAAGCCAGCCCGGTGCTGCGCGAGATGCAGGTTGAAAGCCTGAAGCCGTTCGATCTGGTTCAGCCTGTGCAATGGCATGACCAATTCCAGCAGGTCCCGGGCGGGCCGCTGATTGTCATCGCCAATGAATTCTTCGACGCCCTGCCGATCAATCAGTATTTCCGCACCGGGGATTATTGGTGCCCACGGGTCGTCGACGCCAAGCCCGATGGCGATGGCCTGTGTTTTGTTTTGCTGCCACCGCACGACACGCCGGACCTGCCGCCGGGGCTGAAGGATTCCCCCAACGACAAGGTGGTCGAGGTTTGCCCCGCCGCACTGGAATTGGTTGAGGCCATATCCGGGCGCATCGCGACAGACGGCGGTGCGGCGTTGATTGTCGATTACGGACACTCCGAAGGTGGTAGCGGCGAGACCCTGCAAGCGATCCGCAAGCATACCTATCACAATGTTCTGGATAATCCCGGCGAGGCCGACATCACCGCGCATGTCGATTTCGCCGCCCTTGGCCAACGGGTCTTTGCCAGTGGTGCGCGCGCCCATGGGGCGGTTCCCCAAGGCCGCTTCCTGCAATTGCTGGGGATCGCCGAGCGGGCCAAGGCATTGGCCGCATCGGCAACCGAAGAGCAGGTCGAAGACTTGGGTAGCGCATTAAAACGTCTGGTCGATACCGACGAAATGGGCGAGTTGTTCAAGGTGATGGCGATCACCCGGCTCGATTTCCCGGTTCCGCCGGGCTTCGAATAACAGCATACTACTTGGATGTTGACGGCGACCAACCTTTCAGGCCGGGCGGGCATCCGTCACGGCTTTCTGACCCGCACGGAAACCATCGATGATATGGCCGCCGAGCCTGATTGTCTGGTCACCGCCCGTCAGGTCCATTCCGACATTGCCGTCAACGTTCCAACGCCATGGAACACAGACGACGCGCCCGATGCCGATGCGCTGGTCAGCGATCGGGCCGGTATTGTGCTGGGAATTTTGACCGCAGACTGTGCGCCTGTGCTGTTCGCCGATGCCAGTGCCGGTGTTGTCGGCGCGGCCCATGCCGGATGGCGAGGGGCCCTGGGCGAGACGGGAAGCGGGGTTTTGGAATCCTGCGTCGCGGCAATGGTTGACCTGGGCGCATCTGTGGATGGTATTGATGCCGCCATCGGGCCGTGTATCGGCGCACAATCCTATGAAGTGGGGCCGGAATTCCATGCCGATTTTATCGACGACGATGGTGCCAACGCCCAGTTCTTCAAGCCATCAATAAACCCGGAACACAATATGTTCGACCTTGGCGGCTATGTGACCGGCAGGCTCAGGTCCATGGGGCTGGCATCTGTCGAATTCCTGGACTGCGATACCCTTGGTGACGAGGCGCGTTTTTACAGTCATCGCCGCGGAGTGCTGTCGGGAAAGCCTGAAACGGGCCGTCTGCTGTCGGCGATTGGCATCAAGGGGAAGGCCAAGGGTCCAAACTCAGTCATCTTATGAGCTTTGGTTTGAGCGAAAATGTCGCGAGAATAGGAGTTTGGACGAGGGACATGTATGCATATTCGAGGACATAACGACGCAAACTCGCGGCATTTGCGCCAAATCCCTTTGGGACGGGGCTTTTTTGCCCCTGTATGTTGTTGTGAAAGGCTTGTGATGATGGCATCACGGCGCCTTCCACGCCTAATCCAACAGCAAAACAGCTCCCGCGAAAGCCATAACATGACTGAGTTTGGACCCTAGATGCCCTATATCCTGATGCTGATGGCGCTTGTGGTTTTGTCGATGCTGAGCATGTGTGTGGTCGGTTGAGATGACGATACGCATGATCATAACCGCCGTTATGGCGCTGTCGCTGGCGGGCTGTGCCAGCGAGGGCAAAAAGATTGTGATTCCGAAACTTGCGCCCGCCGTGCAGGTGGCCAAGGTGACCGAGGTTCGCGTCGAACAGGTGTCCGGCCCGGCTGTGCCGATGGCAAAGCTGTTGACGACCTCGGTCGTCGAGGGCTTGAGGGAACACGATGTGGTGGCGACGGAGAAAAAAGACGATATCAGCCTGTATGTGCTCAATGGCCGTGCAGAGGCCAACTGGACCGACACCCGGGTTCCCTTTGTGATGCTGATTTACTGGACGCTTAAGGACATTGCCGGCAATCAGGTTGGCACCTATACCCAAGGCATCCGCGGGGCGCGCTGGAAATGGGAATACGGCGACCCGCTAATTATCCGGGCCGTCGGGCGCGGTGCGGCGAAACCGATCTCGTCGATGATCGCCGAAGAAGAAACGCCGTCCCTGCCGGTGCTGCTGATGGGGGCCGGGATGCTGGTTAATCAAGTCCAAGGCGCGCCGGGCAGCGGCAACAAGGCCCTGACCGCGGCGATCAAGTCGGCGCTGGGAAAGCTTGACGTGCTGATTACCGACGATAAGCGTCAGGCCAAGGTGCAATTGTCGGGCACTGTCACGGTGCAGGCCCAGGGCAATGACCGGGATCGTGTTGGCATTGTCTGGTTGGTGACGACGCCCGACGGCTTCGAGGTCGGTCGCGCGACCCAGGAAAATACGGTGCCGTCCGGCAGCCTGGATGGCGATTGGGACGAACAGGCAGGGCGAATCGCCAGCGCCGCGGTTGCCGGTATCGAGCGGATTCTTGGTCTTGGGGGTGGCAAAGGTCGTCGCACGCCGGGGATCGGTGGCGCGCCGCCGCTGCTCGATTTGCCAACCCTGCCGGGGCGTGCGCCGCCACCGCCGGGCTAAGACAGGCGTTTGTGGATTGTTTCGTCAGGTTTGCCGTTTACACGGATAGGGCACACTGATAAATTTCGCCCTGTCCTGAGCGGGGTCTGCTGATTCTTTAAATTACCGCCGGGCGGGGGATCACATAAGATGAAAATCGTCGCCTGCAATTCCAACAGGCCTCTTGCCGAAGCCATTTCGGCATCGTTGAACCTGCCGCTCACGAAAGCCAGCGTCAGGCGGTTCTCGGACATGGAAGTATTCGTCGAAATTCAGGAAAACGTACGCGGCGAGGATACCTTCGTCATTCAGTCGACGTCGTACCCGGCAAATGACAATCTGATGGAACTGCTGGTCGCCATCGATGCGCTGAGGCGCGGTTCGGCCCGGCGCATTACGGCGGTTATTCCGTATTTCGGATATGCCCGCCAGGACCGCAAATCAGGCCCCCGCACGCCGATCTCGGCGAAGCTGGTGGCCAACATGATCACCACGGCGGGTGCCGACAGGGTCCTGACCATGGACCTGCACGCCGGTCAGATTCAGGGCTTTTTCGACATTCCCGTCGACAACCTGTATGCCGCCCCGGTGCTGACCAAGGACATGGATAAAGCCTTCGATGGTGCCGATACGGTGGTGATTTCGCCCGACGTCGGTGGCGTTATTCGGGCGCGTTCCATCGCCAAGCGACTGAACACGGACCTTGCCATTATTGACAAGCGGCGCGAGAGGGCCGGGGTCTCGGAGGTCATGAACATCATCGGTGATGTCGATGGCCGCAAATGTATTCTGGTCGACGATATCGTCGATTCAGCCGGCACACTGTGCAATGCCGCTGTGGCGCTGAAGGAAAAGGGCGCAGCCTCGGTTTCGGCCTATGTCACCCACGGGGTGTTGTCTGGCGGCGCGGTGGCACGGGTGACGTCGTCGCCCATGGATGACCTTGTCATTACCGACAGCATCATGGCGACAGAGGCGGTTCGCGTGTCCCATAACATCAAGCAATTGACCATCGCACCCTTGATGGCCGAGGCGATCAAGCGAATCAGCGACGAAAGCTCTGTTTCCAGTTTGTTCGATTGATTGCTTAAACCCGCGATCAGCGTTTGACTGTCAGCCTTATACCCATTAAAAGACACGCCACTCCTTGGAATCCTTTGGTTTAAGCATGTGGTTTAAGCATGTGGTTGACCTGAATATTTCAAAACGCCGACACCCCTGGAGGCCGGCACTTACAGAGTTGTTTTTTTAGGAGAATACCAATGGCTCAAGCTTCTACGATGGGCGTTGAATTGCGCGAACGGGCAGGCAAGGGGGCAGCCCGTGCAACACGCAATTCAGGACGCGTCCCCGCCGTTATCTACGGCAACAAAAAAGACCCCGTTATGATTTCCCTCGATCCGGTCGAACTGACGCAGCAGCTGAAGGGCCCGGGCTTCTTTTCCCGTGTTTTCGAGCTTGATGCCGCTGGTGAAGCGCATCGCGTTCTGGCTCGTGATCTGCAACTGCACCCGGTGACGGACCGTCCCATGCATGTTGATTTCATGCGCTTCGGACCGAAGACTCGCCTCAACATTGATGTTGATGTGGTCTTCATAAACGAGGAAGAATCACCGGGTCTGAAGGGTGGCGGCGTTCTTAACATCGTTCGTCATACGATCGAGCTCAAATGCTCGCCGGATCACATCCCGGAAAGTCTGACCATCGACCTGACCGGCCTCGAAGTCGGCGACAGCGTCCATGCCAGTTCGCTTGATCTGCCGGGCGATGTCGAACTGATCATCACCGACCGTGACTTCACCATCGTTACCATTGCCGCGCCGACCATCAACATCGAGCCTGAGATTGAAGAAGTCGAAGGCGAAGAAGGCGAAGAAGGTGCCGAAGGCGAAGAGGGTGCCGAGGGCGAAGAGGGTTCCGAAGGCGAAGGCAAGTCCGAAGAAAAGTCGGACTAAACCGAACGAAGGGCGACCGTCATGCTGTTGCTTGTCGGACTGGGCAATCCCGGTGGGGATTACGCCAACAATCGCCACAACATCGGGTTTATGGCGGTGGACGAGATTGTCCGCCGCCATTCCTTTACCCCGTTCAAATCAAAATTTTCGGGCGAGCTATCGGAAGGCCGCATCGGCAACGACAAGGTGCTGGCCTTGAAGCCCATGACCTATATGAATGAATCCGGCCGTTCCGTCGGCGCGGCGGCATCGTTCTACAAGATCGAACCGGCCGATGTGCTGGTCATTCACGACGAGATTGATCTGGAGGCCGGTCGCATGCGCTGTAAAAGCGGCGGCGGCCACGCCGGTCATAATGGGTTGCGCTCCATTCACGCTCATATTGGTGATGCCTATCGCAGGCTGCGTCTGGGCGTCGGCCATCCCGGTGATCGGGGCCAGGTCAGCGACCATGTGTTGAAGGATTTCTCGAAGGCCGACAAGACCTGGCTTGAGCCCCTGCTGGACGGCATTGCCGACCATATTGGTTTGCTTGTCGACGGTGACGACGCCGGATTTTCCAACCGGGTCGCACTGGACCTGAATTCAAAGGATAACCACTGATGGGATTCAATTGCGGTATCGTCGGCCTGCCCAACGTCGGCAAGTCGACCCTGTTCAACGCCCTGACGGCGACGGCGGCGGCGGAAGCGGCGAACTTCCCGTTCTGCACCATCGAGCCCAATACGGGCCGAGTCGCCGTGCCCGATCAGCGCCTGGACACCATCGCCGCGATTGGTAAATCGGCCAACATCGTGCCGACGCAGCTTGAATTCGTCGACATCGCCGGTCTGGTGCGCGGCGCATCGAAAGGCGAGGGCCTTGGCAACCAGTTCCTTGCCAACATTCGCGAAGTCGACGCCATTATCCATGTGCTGCGCTGTTTCGAAGACGAAAACGTCACCCACGTCGAAGGCGGCATCGACCCTGTGCGCGACGCCGAAACGGTGGAAACCGAATTGATGCTGGCCGATCTGGATAGCATGGAGAAACGGGTCACCCCGCTGACCAAGAAGGCGCGCGGCAACGACAAGGACGCTAGCGCCCTGCTGGTTCTGGTCGAACGCGTGCTGGTCGAATTACGCGACGGCAAACCGGCGCGCACGCTGGATGTTTCCGACGATGACAAAAAGGCCTTCCAGGGTCTGCAACTGCTCAGCGCCAAGCCGGTCCTGTATGTGTGCAATGTCGAAGAAGACGCGGCCGCTACAGGCAATGATTTCTCGGCCAAGGTCGCCACAATGGCGGCAGACCAGGGTGCCGGGTCGGTCAATATCTCGGCCAAGATCGAAGAAGAGGTCGCCGCCCTGGACGATGAAGCTGACAAGGCGGAGTTTCTCGAGGCTCTGGGGCTGGAAGAAACCGGTCTGGCACGTGTCATTCGCGCCGGCTACGAGCTGCTGCACCTGATTACGTTCTTCACCGTCGGCCCGAAAGAGGCCCGCGCCTGGACCGTGCGCCGCCATTCGATGGCGCCCCAGGCCGCCGGTGTCATCCATACGGATTTCGAGAAAGGTTTCATCAAGGCCGAAACCATTGCCTATGACGATTTCGTCGGCAACGACGGAGAGCAAGGTGCCAAGGATGCCGGAAAAATGCGTCAGGAAGGCAAGACCTACGTTGTGCAGGACGGCGACATCATGCTGTTTCGGTTCAACGTGTGAGAGCCGTAGGGCAGTTCCGGGTTGTTTCGAATCACCCCTTGGTGATTCGTCAACCAAGGTAAAACTGCCCGATTAATGAATGTCGATCGGATTCACAGGGTTGCTCAAACCTGGAGAATAGGTTTAATCAACCCTGATCCGATCTGGCGGCGGGGTTTGACCCTTATCAAGGCACCGGTCAGGTCTTTCAGACAGCATTGCCCGTGAATGAGTAAAAGGAATCGCAAGTTGTTGCAGGGTTTGGGAAAACGAAGGTTGAAGAGCCGCATCGGCGCGTGGGCTGGTCTGGCCGCGTTTTCCATGCATCTGTTCCTTGCCGTTGCCCAGTTTGTGCCAACGAAGGCCGCCGCCGACGTGCCGTCCGGCATGCCGTCGTTCCTTGTTATCTGCATGGCCTATGGCACCGCCGGCGATGCCAATACCGATGACCATCAGGGCGGCGAGCATCCGTCGTGCCCGGTGTGTACGGCCGAGGTTCTGGCCGGTGGCCTGCTGCCGGTGGTCACAGTCGAGCTCGCCACAACGTCCCTGCCGGGGCGTGTTGAGCTGGTACAGCTTTACGAAGCGCCTGCGAGCGGAAAAGTCACCTCTTATAGCAATCCGCGCGCGCCGCCGTTCTTCGTCTAACGCTCCCTTAAACAAGTAAAACACACGTGCTTCCATCCATGTGCCGCGGCCATTGCCGTGACCGGACGGATGACGCGAACTCAACGAAGATCAGTAAATTTAGGATTCCAATAAAATGAACAAGCTCAACACATTCCTCGCCGCTATGATCGCGGTGTATGCCTTCTCTCCGATCTCGGCGAATGCCGGCGATATCATGGTTATGGAGCCATGGGCGCGGGCGTCATCAAAAATGGCGAAATCCGCCGCCGCCTTTTTGGTTATTCACAACAATGGCAAGCAGGCCGACACGTTGATTGCGGCTGAATCCGACATGTCCAAGCGCACCGAAGTTCACGAAAGCTACATGGAAAAGGACATCATGATGATGCGTCATGTGGACACTGTCGTCATTCCAGCCGGTGGTATGGCGACGCTGAAGCCCGGTGGTTATCATGTCATGTTCATGGGCTTGAAAAAGCCGCTGGATATGGGCACCACTTTTCCCCTGACCCTGGTTTTCGAGAAAGCCGGAAAGGTCACGGTCAACGTTAAGGTGCAGAAGGCAGGTGCCATGGGCGCCATGGGTTCAAAAGGTTCAATGGACCACTCGAAAATGAAGCACGCTCACTGATCATGCGATAACTCACCTGTCGGTTCGGCGGTTTGTCGGGCCGACAGGCGGAGTTCTCACTTAAGGAAACTGAATATGAAACGCCCAATACTTTATGTCCTGTTCGCCGTCGCGATACTGCTTTCGGCACTGGTCGCGAAAAATTATTTCGACAGCCCTAACAAGATCGCTTCCGGGCCGACCATCGGCGGCAGCTTCACGCTTGTCGATCACAACGCCAAGGCCGTTACCGACGCTGATTTCAAGGGCCGCAACATGCTGATTTTCTTTGGCTATACCTATTGCCCGGATGTTTGCCCGACGGCCATGCAGACGATTTCAGATGCCCTGGATATCCTTGGTGATCGCCCGGATATCGTGCCGGTGTTTGTATCTGTTGATACCAAGCGCGACACGCCCGAGGTGCTGAAATCCTATCTCGAGAATTTCCACCCCTCTATTGTCGGCATGACCGGCACACCCGAACAGGTGGTGGCGGCAGCCAAGGCCTATGGCGTCTATTACGCGATCGTCGAAGGGTCCTCAGGTGATCCGGACGATTACCTGATGAATCATTCCTCGATCACTTATCTGATGGGACCAGATGGCGCGTTCATCACGCATTTCTCGCACGGCACCCCGCCCGACCAGATGGCCGAGAAACTGGACCGGATGGCTAAATAATATCGCCCATGATGCGGATGATGCGTTCGCGAACTTGACTTGGGCGACGTTACTCTTGAAAATAGCATAAAGTTGTAACATTTAGTTACTCTGGCTTGTATAGACGTGGTCCGGGGGGGGCATGAGATATATTCTTGGGGCGTTGATGTCGGTTGCGCTGCTTAGCGGCTGTGTGACCACTTCGTTTTATACAAGCAAGAAACTGGCTCCTGAAACGAAACACATAGCCCTTGTGTCGCCAGATGTCGAGCTAAGCATCCTGAATGCGGGTGGCATGAATGAACCCCAGGCGGAATGGACAAAGCTTGCGGAAGAACATCTTTCCAACAGTATTCGCAAGAAACTCAAAACACTGAATGTGACGTTAGTTGATAACCAGACAACCAGGGAATTACAGGCGGGTGATTCCCAAGAAGTCCAACTGATCAAACTCCACCAGGCCGTCGGCTCGACCATTCTTGAGCATCAGTACAACCAGCCATTCCGGCTTCCCAGTAAAAAAGGCAAGTTTGAATGGACTTTGGGTAAGGATGTCAGATACCTGAAAGAAAAGTACGGTGCCGATTATGCTCTGTTTATATACGTACGTGACAGTTATACGAGTCCGGGACGTGCAACGGCCATCGTTGTCGCAGCTCTTTTTGGTGTTGGCATACAAGGCGGCGTCCAGATTGGCTTTGCCTCTTTAGTAGATTTGAATTCCGGAGATATCGTCTGGTTCAACAGGCTGGCTAGAACGTCTGGAGACCTGAGGACGGAAAAATCATCCAGAGAAACAGTCTCGCTGTTATTGAATAATTTTCCACAATGAGAGTTTTCCTTAAATGCGGTTGTTTTTGTTTTGCTGCGGTTGTCTTGACTGCATGCCAGATGAACAAGGCGGTATATGAACGCCCCTTGATCGATAACGATATTATTTTGAGTTCGGAATCAAAATCCTCAACGTCGGAATCTTATCCCTATTCAATTGCAAGCCTTCAACCCCAACAACGCCCTGACGTAAGTTCACTTGAAGCCGGATTATGGATGAGTGTGGAAAAGGCAGAAAAAAAATCTCAAACAGCGGGCAACAGGGTAACTGATAAAAAGCTCAACGATTATGTTCGCTCCATAGTTTGCCGTTTGGCCAAGGAATACTGCCAAGATATACGCATCTACATAATGCGCGTTCCAATGTTCAACGCTTCCATGTACCCGAATGGAATGATGCATATATGGACAGGGTTGCTGCTGCGTGCGCGCAATGAGGCTCAACTTGCAACGGTCCTGGGTCATGAAATTGGGCATTACCTGCGAAGGCATTCACTGCAACGTTTCAAGACTTACATGAATACAAGCAACTCGCTGATTTTCGCCCAAATGGCATTGGCCGTTGCGGGTGCGCCAGCCGTGGGCGATATTATGAATATCGTTGCGAGGGGCAGTTTGGCAGCCTTTAGTCGTGACCACGAACGCGAGGCAGATGGCTATGGTTTGTTGCTTCTTGCAAAGGGGGGGTACGACCCCTTTGAGGCCTCGAAGATATGGAAACGTTCTATCCGGGAAGCTAAGGCAGACAAAAAATATTCGTCGCCATCGATTTTCAATTCCACACATCCACAATCAGAAGAACGAATGAAGGTACTTAATGACCTTGCGGGTCGTGTCTGGACGGATGAAACCGTTACGACAGGACTGGATGAATACAAGTCAGTCATTTTGCCGCTTCGCGCCAGCTTTCTGCGTGATGAACTTGATCAGCGGAACTTCAGCAGTACGGAAGAATTGCTGGAAATTCTTATTGAGGACGGGGCAAATTTATCCGAACTGCATTTTTTCAAAGGAGAAATGTACCGCCTTCGCAGGAAAAAAGGTGATCTGGACAAGGCCCTGAATTCTTACCGGGAAAGCCTCGCTCTCGGCAACCCGCCGTCGGTAGTGCACCGTCAAATTGGTCTGGCCTTGAGGCGTCAGGGCGATGCGCAGGGAGCAAAGGATTCTTTAAAGAAGTATCTGGAATTAAATCCAGATGTCGAAGATGCAGGAGTGATCAGACAGATCATCGAGGAGTCTGAAGAATAATGAGAAATGGAATATTTATTATTCTTGTCGCAACGATATTGAGCAGTTGTGGTGGGTATAAACTGGTAAACAAAGGAAAAGAAATAGAGGTCGGGAATTCCATGTTCACGACCCCGTTTAATGACTGGAATAGCTCGAAAGACGGGGACGTTGTTCTATGGACGATGGACGGCCCCATGCTTCAGCAAATTATTTTTGTGAAAGGGGCTGAAGACGGTGACTACTTAATCCCTGTCCGGGTGAACGGGACACATACTCTGGACAAGAAAGTACCAAAATTTAAAAAAGATATGACGTCCATCGAAGTGGTGGAGCTGTTTGAATCGACTTTCAAACGGTTGGGCGCGCAGAATCTGGAAATCAGCAATGTTCGTCCTTATGAAGCCGCCAAGACGAAGGGGTTCCGTTTTGAGTTCGGATTTTTAACGAAGGACGGTTTGGCGAAAAGTGGTTCCACCTATGGAATCCTGAAGAACAAGCGCTTGTTCATGGTGATTTATTCTGGTGCAAATATTCATTATTACGACAAAGGCAAAGAGGATTTTGAGGGTATTGTTCGTTCCCTGCGCATTTTGTAACTAGCCACAAGATTCTTTGGTGTGTTACGGCTGAACCACCGGGTTTTTTCCGGCCTGCCATTTTACGATGCCGTCGGTGACGTTATAAATCTTGGAGTAACCCAGTTCGTTCGATAGCGCATTGGACAAATATCCGGTGCGGTTGCCGGTGCGGCAGATCAGGATCACCGGCTCGTCCTTTTTGACATAGGTCGCAAGGCCATCGAGGAAGTCGGGGCTCAGGCGACCGGTCGCGTTAAACGACATCAAAAGCTTGCTGCCCTTAACGACGCCGGTCTGTTTCCATTCTTCGGGGCGGCGGATGTCGACGATCTTGGTGCCCTTGGCCAGCAGGTCTTTCAGTTCATCGTTGTTGATGTTGGTGAACGGCGGTGGTGTGACGGCGATCAGCGCGACCTCGAACTTCAGGGTCGCGTTGGGCGGAATGATCCCGCCCGCGCCTTTTTTGCCGTATCCCAGTTCCGGCGGGATGATCAGCTCGCGCTTACCGCCGACCCGCATGCCCTGAACGCCCTGGTCCCAGCCGGGGATGACTTGTCCGCCACCCAGCGTGAAGCTGAAGGTCTTGCCCCGGTCGACGCTGGAATCAAACTTGGTGCCGTCGGTCAGCCATCCTGTGTAATGAACGTCGACGGTGGCGTACGGAGTCGCCACAACGCCGTCACCCTTGATGATGTCTTTGATCTTCAAGTCAACAGGGGCGGCGATTGCTGCGGTTGCGAGGCCGATTAACAGCGAGAATGAGAGGGCGAAAAGTCTTGCAGAGCGGGTCATTGATGGTCCTTGCGGCGGGTGGAATAAAAACAGCCGGGATTATAGGCAAATTTGCCGGTTCCGGTCGTGTCTTTTGTCGTCACAATCGCGTTATTCGTGCTAAAAGATGGGCCAACATATAAAGCCATACTTCAAGGGAGAGGTCATGTCACAACCGGGTACACCCGTCGTTATCGGCGTTATTGGCGGCAGCGGCGTATATGACATCGATGGGTTGGAAAACACCCGCTGGGAGAAGATTTCTTCCAGCTTTGGCGAACCATCTGACGAGTTGCTGTTTGGTGAACTTGACGGCCAGCAGATGGTGTTTTTGCCGCGTCACGGGCGCGGTCACCGGATTCCGCCCAGTGAATTGAACTTCCGCGCCAATATTGACGCCATGAAACGCGCCGGGGTGACGGAGATCATCTCGGTCAGCGCCTGTGGCTCGTTAAAAGAAGAACTGCCACCCGGACATTTCGTTATTGCCGACCAATTCATCGACCGCACCTTCGCGCGGGAAAAAAGCTTCTTTTCGACCGGACTTGTGGCGCACGTGGGGCTTGGTGATCCGGTTTGCGCGCGTCTTGGCGATGCGCTGGAAGATGCGATCAAGGAGCTGGATATACCGTACAGCCGAGGCGGCACGTATCTGTGCATGGAAGGCCCGCAATTTTCGACGCTGGCGGAATCAAATCTATATCGAAGCTGGGGCTGCGACGTGATTGGCATGACCAACATGCCGGAAGCCAAACTGGCGCGCGAGGCCGAGATTTGCTACGCCACCGTCGCCATGGTTACCGATTACGATTGCTGGCATACAGACCACGACCACGTCACCGTCGATGCCATTATCAAGGTGCTGATGGATAATTCCGAAAAGGGGCGCTCGCTGGTCAAACAGGCGGTACCGAAACTCGCCGGACGCACAGACACCTGTTCCGCCGGATGTCAGACGGCGTTGGAAACCGCCATCATCACCGCACCCGACGCACGCACCCCCGAAATGGTTGAAAAGCTGGATGCCGTCGCCGGACGGGTCCTGAAGGGATAAATCCATGATCGTTAACGGCAAACCGCAACGTACCATCTGGCTTGGCGACGACGGTGTGACCGTCGAGATCATCGACCAGACCCGACTGCCCCATGAATTTATCATCGTCGAAATGAAGACCATGGACGATGCGGCCACCGCCATATCCGACATGCTGGTGCGTGGCGCGCCGCTGATCGGGGCGACGGCGGCCTATGGCATGGCGCTGGCCATGAACAATGATTCGACAGATGACGGCCTGAAGAACGCCTATGACGTTTTGCTGGCGACACGCCCAACGGCGGTCAACCTGCGCTGGGCGCTGGATGATTTGCTGGCGCTTCTTGAGCCTTTGGACGCCGGCGAACGTGTCGCTGCGGCCTACACCCGCGCCGCCGAGATTGCCGACGAAGACGTCGAGATGTGCAGTTCGCTGGGCGAACACGGCCGCGGCATCATCGAGCAAATCTGGAACGACAAGGGCAAGCCGGATCGCATCAACGTGCTGACCCATTGCAACGCCGGTTGGCTGGCGACCGTCGACTGGGGCACCGCCATGGCACCGGTGTACAAGGCGCATGATGCTGGAATTCCGGTGCATGTATGGGTCGACGAAACACGGCCCCGCAATCAGGGTGCATCGCTGACGTGCTGGGAACTGGGCCAGCACGGCGTTCCCCATACCCTGATCGTAGACAATGTCGGTGGGCACCTGATGCAGCACGGCGAGGTCGATGTGGTTATCACCGGCACCGACCGGACAACGGCTGCGGGCGATGTGTGCAATAAAATCGGCACCTATTTGAAGGCACTGGCAGCGGCTGACAATAACGTGCCGTTCTTTGTTGCGCTGCCCGGCCCGACCATCGACTGGACCATTCTGGACGGCGTCGCCGATGTTCCCATCGAGCAGCGAGACCCCCAAGAAGTCACCCACCTGACCGGGCTTGGCAGCGATGGCGCGATTACCACCATTGCCATTGCACCGCCCGACAGCCCGGCGGCCAACTATGCCTTCGACGTTACCCCGGCGAGACTGGTCACCGGCCTGATTACCGAACGCGGCGTGGCCCAGGCATCCGAAGAGGGACTGGCCGCGCTGTATCCGGAACGCGTGCAATGAGCAATAAAAATGATACCGATAAACGCCTCCATTCACGCTATGCGATGGATGAAAAGGTGCTGGTCGATTTTGGCAAGGAAACTGTCGAGGGAACCAGCGAGGATATTTCCAACGGCGGCATTTCCATCAAATCGGAAACCCCCATTCCCAACGAGACGTTCGTCGAACTGCACATGGATTCCGTCGGCGATGTGGAAGGCCGCGTCGTGCGCAACTTCGATGGCGGGTTCGCCGTCGAGTTTGATTCACTCAGCAAGGAAAGCATCCATCTGGAAGACAAGTTGAAAAATATGTTCGCCCCGAAAGAGCCAGACGACGAGCGCGGCAAGATGGAAGAAAAATTCAAGAATATGTTTATCAACGACGGGGACGAGACATGAAAAACGGGTGGTCCGACAAGGAAGCCAAAAAATACATCGGGCGCTATGGGCGTGATGGTGTTGGCAAGGATCTGGCGCTGCGCGTTTACACGTCCCGGCTGTTGGGGCTTGAACCGCGACTGGTTCTGCACGGCGGCGGCAATACGTCGGTAAAGACCAGGATGGTGGACGTACAGGGAAACCGTACCGATGTGCTGTGCGTCAAGGGCAGCGGTTGGGATATGGGCGATATCGAACCGGCTGGTTTGCCCGCCGTTCGCTTGGAAAATCTGTGTGAACTGATCGCGCTCGATCGCTTAAGCGACGAAGACATGGTCAACGCCCAACGCGCCAATTTACTCGACAGCACCTCGCCGAACCCGTCGGTCGAAACCCTGTTGCATGCCTTCCTGCCGCACAAGTTCATCGACCACACCCATTCCAACGCCGTTCTGTCGCTGACCGATCAGCCCGATGGCGATGCGCTCTGCCGGAAAGTCTATGGCAAATCCATGGGCTACGTTCCCTACATCATGCCGGGGTTCGCGCTGGCGAAAAAAGCCGTCGAGGTTTTCCGGCAAGACCCCACGGTCGAGGGATTGATCTTGTTCAAGCATGGCATTTTCACCTTCGGCGACACCGCCAAGCAGGCCTACACCCGCATGATCGACAAGGTGACGCTGGCCGAAAAGCGCCTGAAGAAGGGCAAAAAGAGAGTCTTCGTCGGGGCCAAGCTGCCGAAGCGCACCGCCACAGCAGCCCAGGTCGCGCCGATCCTGCGCGGGCTTGTTGCTTTGCCGGGCAGTTCTGAGGGATCGTACAAGCGCATGGTGATGGATTTCCGCACCAGCAAGACCGTTCGCGCTTTCGTCGATGGCAAGGACGTGAAGCGTTACTCCCAACAGGGCACCGCGACGCCTGATCACGTTATTCGCACCAAGCAGAAGCCGCTGATCGTGCCAGCTCCGGTTGCCGATGATCTGGATGGATTTGCGCGGGGTGCGGCGCGTGCCTTGAAGGCGTATCAGAAATCCTATCACGCTTATTTCGAGCGCCAGAACAAGCGCCAAGAAACGCCGAAGACCGAACTGGACGCCATGCCACGGCTGATTTTGGTGCCGGGCCTGGGCCTGTTTGGCTTGGGCGCAAACGCCAAGGCCGCAGGAATTGCCGCCGATCTGGGCGAGACCAATGTCATGGTCATCACAGGCGCCGAGTCCATGAGTTCGTACAAGGTGATCGGCGAACGCGATTGTTTCGATCTTGAATACTGGTCGCTGGAACAGGCGAAGTTGGGCAAGGGTGCGGAAAAGCCGCTGGCCCGACAGGTTGCCGTGGTTACTGGTGGTGGATCGGGCATCGGGGCGGCCACCGCTCAGGCGTTTGCCGCTGTGGGTTGCGAAGTCGCCGTGCTGGACCGCGATATCAAGGCCGCCAAGACCGTGGCCGACAGCTTCGGCGGTCTCGCCATCGCCTGTGATGTGACCAATGCTCGTTCTATAAACGCCGCGCTGGACAAGGTGGCCGCGACCTATGGCGGTGTCGATATCGTGGTATCGAATGCTGGTGCCGCGTGGCAGGGACGCATCGGCGATGTGTCCGACAAGGTGCTGCGTCAAAGTTTCGAGCTCAATTTCTGGGGTCATCAGAATGTGGCGAAAAAAGCGACCCAGATCATGCGGGCTCAAGGCACTGGCGGGTGCTTGCTGTTCAACACGTCGAAACAGGCGATCAATCCGGGGCCCGATTTCGGCCCTTATGGTTTGCCGAAAGCAGCCACCTTGTTTTTGATGCGCCAGTACGCGGTTGACCACGGCAGCGATGGCATTCGGTCCAACGCCGTCAATGCCGACCGTATTCGCTCCAACCTGTTGACCAACGACATGATTGCCTCGCGCTCGAAGGCCCGTGGTTTGACCGAAAAAGATTACCTGTCGGGCAATCTGCTGGGCCGCGAAGTCACAGCCGAAGACGTGGCTAACTGTTTCGTCGATCTGGCGTGTGCGGAAAAAACCACAGCCTCGGTGGCCACCGTCGACGGCGGCAACATCGCGGCGGCGTTAAGGTAGATTAAGCCACCTGCCTGCGGCGATGGTTGGCCAGCCACAGCACCGCGACGATGACAATACCGACAGGGCCGATGGCGGCGATGTTGACGGCGTTCCAATCCAGATAATGCAGGATCGTGCCCGAGAACAGCGACGCCACCGCCACTGTGCCGAACACCAGAAAATTGTTCAGCGCCTGAACCTTGGCCCGTTCCGTTTCCTCGTAGGTTTCCGTCAGCAGGATTGAGCCGCCGATAAAGGTGAAGTTCCAGCCCAGCCCCAGCAGCACCAGCGAGACCCAGAAATGCTCAATGCTGATGCCCGCCAGCGACACCCCGGCTGATGCGGCCAGCAGGATGCCGCCGGTGAGTATCACCTTCAGCACGCCGAGGCGTCGGCACAAGTCCCCGGTAAAAAACGCCGGGCCATACATGGCGACGATATGCCACTGAATAACGAACGAGGCATCGTCGATAATGAAACCGCAGCCGATCATCGACAGCGGTGTCGCGGTCATCACCAGGCTCATCACGCCATAGCCGATCATACCGCTGATGACGGCGACAATCAGGGCCGGTTGGCGGGCCAGTTCGCCAAGCGGTCGTCCGCCACGTTGGCGATCTTCCAGTTTCAGCTGAGGAATATTAACCCGGGACAGCAACCCCATTGAAAGGATGGCAAGACCGATAACGGTGATGTACGAACCGACGAAGGCGACGTCTTGCATCATGTCGTGGGTCAGCTTGACCAGTTCCGGCCCGGCAAAGGCAGCGACGACACCGCCCGCCATGACCAGCGAGATGGCGCGGCTTCTGAAATCGGCGTGGGCGACGTCGGCGGCAGCAAAACGATAGTAAAGGGCGAAACCGCCGTACACGCCAATGATGAAGGTGCCGAAGCTGAACAGCCAGAAATTTTCCTGATAAATGGCGAACGATGCGACCGCCCCGCCGATGACACCGAACAGGGTGCCGAGCATGAAACCGGCCCGCCGCCCGATCCGCTTCATCAGCAACGAGGCCGGGATGGTGACCAGGGTCGAGGCGATGACGATGGTTGAAATGGGCAGGGTGGCGAGTGCTTTGTTAGCGGCCAGTTCGGCCCCGACCAGCCCGCTGAGGATGATCAGCATCGACTGGCTGGTCACATAGAACGCCTGGGCCACGGCCAGCACGATAACGTTGCGGCGGTCCCTTGAATGATCGTGCTCGGTGGTTGTCATTATATGTCGCGCATTTTGGTTTTCGCATCCTTCGGATGGCGCGTTCTCTGGAAGCCAGATTTAAAAGTGAACGAGGAGTCAGGTTTTCAAAGCCTGACTCCTGTTAACAAACTTGTTTTGACTTCCAGAGTCCCAAAAGCCTAGGGGCGAATAGCCCCGCCCGGCGACTGAGGGGCAGTATTAGTGAACGCGTGCCCAGATTTTCCGTTTCAGGGCATACATCAGCACCGTCAGGAAGAACAGGAACACCATGACCTTGACGCCCATGCGTTTACGCTCTTCCAGTTCCGGGCTTGCCGTCCACGTCAGGAACACCGAAACGTCTTTGGCGATCTGATCCTTGGTTGCCTTGGTACCGTCGGCGTATTCGACGCTGTCATCGTCGATTGGCGGCGGCATGGCGATCTGATTGCCGGGGAAGACACCGTTGTAGTACATGCCGTCGGCTAACTCGATGCCTTCGGGTGCTTCTTCGTGATAATCGGTCAGCACCGCGTACATATAGCTGGCGCCGCCCTTGCGGGCCTTGATCATCAAGGATAAGTCCGGCGGCAGGGCACCGTTGTTCGATGCTCGGGCCGCGTTGTCGTTGGCGTAGGGTGGAACGAAGCGGTCGGCAAGGATGGCCGGACGCATGAACATTTCGCCTTCGTCGTCGGGGCCGTCCTGGACCTCGTATTCCCCGGCCAGTTCCTTGGCTTCGGCTTCGGTGAAACCAATGTCCATCAGGTTGCGATAGGCAACCAGACGGGCCGAATGGCAACCGGCGCAGACTTCGAAGTAGACCTGGGTGCCACGTTTCAGCGCACCCCGGTCGAAGCTGCCGAAGATACCGTCAAAGGACCAATCCATTTTCGGGATAGGCCCGGCACCGGATGCATTTGCGGTGGCGGTCAGTCCGGTCATTACCAACCCTGCGGTAACGGCGGAGAAAAGGAGTTTCTTGAATGTCATGACTTATTCCTTCCCTTCGGCTTTAAGCACCGCTTCCGATATGGAATTCGGCACCGCGCGGGGTTTTTCCAGCTTGCCAAGCAGCGGGATGATGATGAGGAAATAGGCGAAGTAGAACGCCGTTGCTGCCTGTCCTAGCGGGACCAGGAAGCCTTCGGGCGGTTTCATGCCGACATAGCCCAAAATCAGGCAGTCGATGAAGAACAACCAGAAGAACTGCTTGAAGATCGGACGGAACTTGGCGCTGCGGACCTTCGAGCCGTCGAGCCACGGCAGGAACAACAGAACCAGGATCGATGCGAACATCGCAATGACGCCCAGAAGCTTGGCTGGCATAAAGAAGATGTCAAACGTGATCGCGCGCAGGATCGCGTAGAACGGCAGGAAGTACCATTCGGGCACGATGTGCGGCGGGGTCACCAGCGGGTTCGCCGGGATGTAGTTGTCAGGCTCGCCAAAGAAGTCAGGCGCGAAGAAGACAAAGCCCAGATAGAACATCATCAGCACACCGACGCCGAACAGATCCTTGATCGTGTAGTACGGGTGGAACGGGATGCTGTCGCCTTCGCTTTTCATTTCGACGCCCAGCGGGTTCGATGATTTAACCGTGTGCAGTGCCCACAGGTGAACCACGACCAGTGCAAAGATAATGAACGGCAACAGGTAATGCAGCGAGAAGAAGCGGTTTAGGGTCGGGTTATCGACCGAGAAGCCACCCCACAGCCAGTTGACGATCATCTCGCCAACCAGTGGTACGGCGGTGAACATGTTGGTGATGACGGTGGCGCCCCAGAAGCTCATCTGGCCCCAGGGAAGCACGTAGCCCATGAAGGCCGTTGCCATCATCGCCAGGATGATAAACACGCCGATCATCCACAGGATTTCGCGCGGTGCCTTGTAAGAACCGTAATACAGGCCGCGCAGCAAGTGGATGTAGACGATGATGAAGAACATCGATCCGCCATTCATATGCAGATAGCGCAACAGCCAGCCATAGTTGACGTCGCGCATGATGCGCTCGACGGAATCAAATGCCATCGATGTGTGCGGTGTGTACTGCATGGCCAGCACGATGCCGGTCATGATCATGATGACCAGAACGAACAGTGCCAGGGAGCCAAAGTTCCACCAGTAATTCAGGTTCTTCGGCGTCGGGTAATCGACGGCGCTGTCCTTCATCATGGTGAAGACGGGCAGGCGGACGTCAATCCATTGAACGAGAGGGTTTTTCCAGTTCGGCGTATGTGATGTGCTCATTTTTTATATGTCCTCAGCCGATGCGGATGTTGGTGTCATCAAGGAACGTGTAGCCCGGAACTTCCATGTTCTTCGGCGCCGGACCCTTGCGGATGCGCCCCGACGTATCGTAGTGCGATCCGTGGCACGGGCAGAACCAGCCGCCATACTCGCCTTTCGGCTCGCCGGTCTTCTGGCCCAGGGGGATGCAGCCCAGGTGCGTGCAAACGCCGACCATGATCAGCCATTCGGGTTTTTGTACCCGGGCTTCGTCGGTTTCGGGATCGGGCAGGGCAGCCGTGTCATCGGCTTCGGCCTCTTTGATTTCTTCTGCGCCACGGTGGCGAACAAAGACCGGCTTGCCGCGCCACACAACGGTGATCGACTGTCCGACTTCGATCGGGGACAGGTCGACCTCGGTCGACGACAGGGCCAGCACATCGGCGGCCGGGTTCATGCTGTCGACGAGCGGCCACATGGCCAGCCCGGTGCCGACGACACCAACGGTGGACGTCGCGATCAACAGAAAGTCGCGACGGTTTTCTTCGGCCTCGGCCGCAGGATTGGAACTGGTTGCATCAGTCATGGAATTGCCTCTGAATTGCCCGCTATTTGGGCGGTAAAGGGTTCTCTTTTTTTATAGGCTTTCCGCCGTATAAGGCGCTGTGGCGACAGGATATACTGCAAATTCCGCCAAAAAGCAAAGCCTAGATAAGGTGTTGCTAATTTAAGAATTTCTGGAGTTGACATGCGCCTTGCCCTTTACCAGCCCGATATCCCTCAAAACGCAGGCACACTGCTGCGTACAGCGGCCTGTCTGGCGATTTCCGTCGATGTGATCGAGCCATGTGGTTTCGTCTTTTCCGACAAACAATTTCGCCGTGCCGGCATGGATTACCTGAAAAACATGGATGTTGTCCGCCACGACTCATGGGCGGCATTTGGGGATTCGTCCGAACGCCGGGGGTCCAGGCTGGTGCTGCTGTCGACCAGGGCCCAGACGGTTTATACGGATTTCGCCTTTCAAAGCGGCGATATTCTGATGGTCGGGCGCGAAAGCGCAGGCGTTCCAGATGATGTGTTTGGTGCCACAGATGCCCAGGTGCGGGTGCCGATGGTGGATGGTGCACGGTCTTTGAATGTCGCCATTGCCGCGGCCATGGTGCTGGGGGAAGCGCTCAGGCAAACAAACTAGGTTTGTTTGCTTTTATGCTGCCCCTCAGTCGCCGGGCGGGGCTATTCGCCCCTTGGCTTTCGCCGAACGGTCGGCGGCCCGCAGTCGCGGGCTTGTAGAAAACCTGACTCCTGTAAAAATTAAAACCTGACTTCCAGAAGCCGCGCCGCGCAGCGCACCTAAAAAACAGTCATTCCCGCTCAGGCATTTATAATATTTTTCAGCTTCTCCAGACAGGCGTCGCGGTCGGCCTGAAAGTCGCCGTCCCGCCACCAGTCCTCGACTCCCTTTAACACCTCGCCGACACGCTCGCCCGGTTGCAGGCCCAAATCCAGTGCGTCGCTGCCCTTGACCGGCAATGTCTTGGGCTTCCAGTCGTCGATGATCTTGATCACGCCCAACCAGGCGTCGGTGCGTTTGGACGGGTGTCGCGGGTTTTCCGCCATTTCCCCGGCCCACGCCAGCAAGGCGCGGTCGCGCACGCTTTCGGCCCCGGTTTGTTGCAGGGCGGCGCGGATTTCTTTTTCAGAAGCCTCGGGACTGGCCGAAAAATCGTCGCGGGTCATGATGTTCAGGCGTTCGCGCTGATGGTTCGACAGGCGCAGGCGCTGCGCCAGTTCGCCGTGGCCGTCGGGGTCCACCTCGAGCAGGCTGGCCAGCCGTCGCAGGGTGTCGGGTGTAACCGTCTCGACCTTGATGGCGGTGGTTTCCATCCACGACATCATGCGCAGGCGGCCAAAATCGACCGCCTCGGGCAGGCAGTGTTCCAACACCCGCTCGCCGTTCATCAGCACGATGGTATCGGCCGGGTGCGGGGCATCCAGTATCCTCAGCAGCTCGTCGCGGACACGCTCTGATGACAGTTCCTTCAGCCGCGGTGCCAGCAGGCGACAGGCGGCCAGTGCGTCCTTGTCGGGCGGCGGATTGCCGAAGGTGGCGTAAAAACGGAAGTAACGCAGCAGCCTAAGAATATCTTCTTCGACGCGCTCGCGCGCCACGCCGACGAACCGCACCCAGCGGTTGCCCAGATCGTCCATGCCGCCGAGCAGGTCGAAAACATCGCCGTCGATATTGCTCGACAGGGTGTTGATGGTGAAATCGCGACGCTGGGCATCAATCAGCCAGTCTTCGGTGAAATCGACGGTGGCGTGGCGTCCATGGCTTTCGGTGTCAACGCGCAGGGTCGTTACTTCATAATGACGGGACCCGGCAACGACGGTGATGGTGCCATGGTCGATGCCCGTCGGGATCGCCTTGATGCCGGCCGTGGCCATCAGTTCCATCACCCGTTCAGGCGTTTCCGGGGTGGCGATGTCGACGTCGGTGACCGGTCGTTTCAAGATGCCGTCGCGCACACAGCCGCCGACGAACCGTGCCTCGTGACCATCGGCCATCAATGCCTTCATGACGGCAATGGTCTCAGGCGCGACCATCCAGTCTTGCGGATCCAGTTTGCCGATGGGGGTGTCGTGGGTGGCGCCCTGGGCCTTCATTGCCCGGCTTCCTTGCCCGGCGCGGGCTCTATATGGCCGGGGACGATTTTACCGTCCTTGGAATAGGGCGCTATGTATTCGCCTTCCGGGTCCATGCCGCCAAACATCACGGTTGCCACCAGGGCGGCCAGCATCAGCGCGAACCCGGCAACGATCAGTGCAAACCACGGCCCCTGGCTTAATGGTTCGGTGTCGTCGCCACGCCGCGCCGCCATTGTCGACCAGATCACATAGACCAGGGTCGGCAGCGCCAACGGCAATATATAGGTCAGAAGAATTCGCATCATTGTTCGCTCAGTACCTGATACAGGTTGAACAGCATACCGGCTGTTGCCCCCCAGATGAAATGTTCGCCGTACGGCATGGCATGAAAAGTTCGCTCATGGCCTTCGAAATCGCCGCTGTGACGCTGGTGGTTGGCGGCATCCAGAAAGAAAGCCAGCGGCACTTCGAATATTTCGGCGACCTCTGTCGGGTCCGGGCGCAGATCAAACGGCGGGGTGACGGTTGCGACCACAGGCGTCACGCAAAACCCGGTGCGGGTCTGGTAATCATCCAGGCGCCCGATAATGTCGATATGGCAGCGCGCCAGCCCGGTTTCTTCTTCGGTTTCGCGCAACGCCGTTTCTTCCGGCGTCTCGTCATGGGCTTCCATATGGCCACCGGGAAAGCTGATCTGACCCGGATGGTGGGCCAGATTTTCGGTGCGCCGGGTCAATAATATGGTGGTTTCGTGCGCGTGCTCAATCAACGCGACCAGCACCGCGGCGGGCACCAGTTCTTCATCAGAACGGGTGCCGGGGTTCAGGTCGTGATCACCGCGCGACGGCAGCCCGCCCGATGCCGGGCGGTGGTGGCGAATTTTTTCCTTATCAAAGGCATCTACCATGCGCGCTATTTTAGAGTGTTTCGACACATGTGTCCCAATCGGGTTCGGGGCCGAACCGGTTCGCCATGAAATCGACGAAGGCGCGAGTCTTGGCCGACAAGTGCCGGTTGTGGGGGTAGACGGCGTAGATGGACAAGTCGGTTTCCATGAACTCGGTCAAAACAGCTTCCAGACGGCCCGTGCGCAGGTCTTCGGCGACGATGAAGGTCGGGCTCAGAATGACGCCATGACCTTTCAGCCCCATGGCCCGGATGGCGTCGCCGTTGTTGGAGCGAAAGTCGCCGTTGATTTTTACCGGGATCGGATTGTCCGGCCCCTGGAACGACCATGTATTCCCCGTCGAGAGATATGCGTAGTTCAGGCAATTATGCTTCGTCAGGTCTGTTGGGCATGTGGGAATGCCATGGGTGCGCCAATAATCGGGTGTCGCGCAAACAACCTGACGAAACGGGGCCAGACGGCGGGCGATCATGCCTGAGTCGGGCAGACGCGCTATGCGAACGGCGACATCGAATCCCTCGTCAATCAGGTCGACAACGCGGTCGTTCAGGGTCATGTCAATGGTGATATCGGGATAATCTGCCATGAAGCTGGCCAGCGCCGGGGCGATGTGCAGGCTGCCGAACGACATCGGCACGTTGATTTTCAAGTGGCCCCGGGTTTCGTCGTGCAGGGAGCTGACTGCATTTTCGGCATCTTCGATGTCGGAGACGATGCGCGACGCCCGCTCGTAAAATACGGTTCCGGCTTCGGTTGCCGATAAACGGCGCGTTGTCCGGTTTAAAAGGCGCACGCCCAAACGGTTTTCCAGCTTGGCGACTTGTTTGCTGACCGCCGATTTGCTCATGCCCAGATCGCGGGCGGCGGCGGAGAACCCCCCGGTATCGACGACGCGGACAAAAACGCTGAGACCATTGAGGGTTTCCATGGGGCGGGCCTTATTTGCTGCTGTCTATTGTTTCGTTTAAGGAAACAATTATATTCATTTTCAGTATATTGTCGAATTATTATCACGGTCTTATCTTGTTCCCTGATATGAAATTAATCTCAACAGACAAGGAACAAGTCTTATGTCCAACGAAACCAAAATC
This sequence comes from Rhodospirillaceae bacterium, assembly GCA_018671895.1. Classification (GTDB taxonomy): domain Bacteria; phylum Pseudomonadota; class Alphaproteobacteria; order Rhodospirillales; family JABHCV01; genus JABHGV01. Next base: position 60,523 of record JABHGV010000008.1, read on the forward strand.
TCTTATGCGGCGTTATTGCTGCGTCTTTCCCTCGGCACCATGTTCGTCGCCCACGGACTGCTGAAGGTGCTCGTTTTCACCCTGCCCGGAACCGTCGGGTTTTTCGAATCTATTGGATTTCCCGGATTTTTTGCTTATGTGGTGACTGCGGTCGAGATCGGCGGCGGGGCGATGCTGATCGCGGGCGTTTATGTGCGCCCTGTGGCGCTGGCGATGGTGCCGGTCTTGCTCGGGGCCTGGCAGGTACACGCCGGAAATGGATGGTTGTTCACAGCCCAAGGTGGCGGTTGGGAATATCCGGCATTTCTGACAATGGCGACAGTGGTTCTGGCGCTATTAGGCAAAGGCGCATATGCGTTACAGTTGCCGGTCCGTACCGCCACCGCACAATCCATATAGGATAGGAGCCAGTCATGATTGATGTTACTCCTCTGGAAGACCTGGGCCACGCTGATCACGGCTGGCTTGATGCGCGGCATCACTTCAGCTTTGCCAATTATTACGACCCGGACCGTATGGGCTTCGGTCCGCTCAGGGTCTGGAACGACGATGTCATCAAGCCCGGCAAGGGGTTCCCGATGCATCCCCACGCCGATATGGAGATCATCACCTATCTCCGCAAAGGCGAGATTTCCCACGAGGACAATCTGGGCAACAAGGGGGTGACTGTGGCCGGTGACGTGCAGGTGATGAGTGCCGGAACCGGTATTGTTCATTCGGAATACAATCGGGGCGAGGTCGACACCGAACTGTTCCAGATCTGGATCGAAACCGACCGCGCGGGCCACGAGCCGCGTTGGGATGCGAAAAAATTTCCAGATGCCGGACGCGGCGCGGTGCTCGAGCCGTTGGCATCAGGGCGCAAGGGCCATGATGATGCCCTGATGATCCATCAGGATGCGGCGTTGTTTGGTGCGACTCTGGAAGTCGGTGATAGCGTCACCCATACACTGGAGCCGGGCCGCAGGGCTTATGTCGTGGCGGTCGGCGGCGCCATCACGATAAACGGAACCGATGCCCCGGCGCGCGCCGGTGTCGCCGTATCAGACGAGACCGACATTGTCATCGTCGCCAAGGAACCCGGCGAAGTGGTGCTGCTGGATTTGCCCTAACCTGTGATCCGGGGCTAGACTACCTGAAGGGAAAACAATCACCGGGAACCGGACATGCCATTCGTTGAACGAAATGCTGACGGCAAGATCGTCGCCGTCTATGCAAGCGCCACGAAAGAAGGCCTGCATGAAATGCAGACCGATGATGTCGAGTTGATTGAATTCCTGGCCGAGGGTGACGCTGACGCCGAAGCCAAGAAGGACATGATCGAGTCCGATCTGGGCTTGGCCCGTGTTCTCGAGGATTTGATCGATCTGCTGATCGAAAAGGGAGCCTTCCGCTTCACCGACCTGCCCGACGCCGCCCAGCGCAAACTGCTGGCCCGGCGTGGACTGCGCAAGGAATTCGCCTATGTCGAAACCCTGTTCGGCAAACAGGACGACGACGACAGCGAATACGACGACTACGAAAACGACGACGAAGAAGGATTCTTGTAGGATTTTTTGCCCCTCAGTCGCCGGGCGGGGATCCTCGCCCCTTGGCTTTCGCCGAACGATCGGCGGCCCGCAGTCGCGGGCTTGAAAGAATAAATCTATTGTCTAAATTTTAAGTCAGACTTCCAGAGGCCGCGCCACGCAGTGCGACCACAAAACCTATTCTTCCTTTTTCCAGCGCAGAACAGGTGCGCGCGCCGCCGCCGTTTCATCAAGACGCCGACGTGGTGTCAGACGCGGCGCTTCAAGGAAATGATCCGCATTTCCAGATTTGGCCATGGCCGTCAGTCCTTTAAGCGCATGGATGTATTGGTCCAGCGTTTCCAGACTTTCTGATTCAGTGGGTTCCATCAGCAACGCGCCGTGGACGACCAGCGGGAAGTACATGGTCATCGGGTGGAAGCCTTCGTCGATCATCGCCTTGGCGAAATCCAGCGTCGTCACCCCGGTGTCTTTCAGAAAGCTGTCGTCGAACAGACATTCGTGCATGCACGGGCCATCGAATGACGGGCTTAAGGTGTCTTTCAGTTCGGCCAGCAGATAGTTGGCGTTCAGCACCGCGTCGGAACTGGCCTGACGCAGGCCATCTGAACCATGGCTCATCATGAAGGACAATGCCCGGATGAACATACCCATCTGGCCGTGGAAGCCCTTGATGCGACCGAAGGATTTTTCGCCTTCTCCGTCCTTGTGTTCGACCAAATCGAAGCCGTCGTCGCCATGGACAACAAACGGCAACGGCGCGAATGGCGCCAAGGGTTCCGATAGCACCACCGGCCCGGCACCCGGCCCACCGCCGCCGTGGGGCGTCGAGAAGGTCTTGTGCAGGTTGATGTGCATGCAATCGATGCCCAGATCGCCGGGCCTGATGCGGCCCATGATGGCGTTCAGGTTGGCCCCGTCGCAGTAGAAGAAGGCACCGGCGTCGTGCACCGCGTCGGCGATTTTAATAATGTCGGATTCGAACAGCCCGCAGGTGTTCGGGTTGGTCAGCATGATACCGGCGACATCGTCGTCCAGTTTGCTGAGGAAAGCATCCAGATCGACCCGACCGCGGTCATTGGCGGGGATGGAATCGACGGAATATCCGCACGCGGCGGCGGTCGCCGGGTTGGTGCCGTGGGCCGATTCCGGGACCAGTACGCGGGTCCGCTGTTCGCCTTCGCCGCGGTCTTCGATGGCCGCCTTGATCGCCATCATGCCACACAGTTCACCCTGTGCGCCCGCCGCCGGAGACATGGCGACAGCCGGCATGTTGCAGGTCACTTTCAGCCAGTGGGCACAGGCATCAATCAGTTCCAGCGCGCCTTGCGTGGTCGATGTCGGCTGCATGGGATGCAGGGATGCGAAGCCCGGCAGCCGGGCCATTTTCTCGTTCAGGCGCGGGTTGTGCTTCATCGTGCACGAGCCCAGCGGGTAGAAGCCGGAATCGATGCCGTAGTTTTTCTGACTGATGCGCGTGTAATGGCGCACGGTTTGCGGTTCCGACAGGTTCGGCAGGCCGATGGCGTCTTTGCGTTCGACACCGCCGAGATGGGTCTCGCTGGTCTGCGGTTCGCCCAGATCGACGCCGAGACGTCCCGGTGCGTCCTGTTCGAAAATCAGCGGCTGTTCCAGTTGCAGGCCGCGGTTGCCGGTGATGGTTTCAAGTTTATCGGTCATCTTATTGGCCCCCGCCCAAAATTTTGGACAAGGCCATGCTGAGGGCGTCCATGTCACTGTTTGTCGTCAGTTCGGTTGCCGCCACGATCAACAGATTTTCCACATCGCCGTTGCCGGGATACAGGCGCGAGGCGGGAACCCCGCCAAGAATACCCATGGCCGCCAGTTCCTCGACGACATCTGCCGCCGATTTGGTAAGGCGCAGGGTAAACTCGTTGAAGAAGCTGTCGTTGATGACCTCGACGCCATCGACATTTTCCAGCTTGCCCTTCAGGGTCACGGCATTGGCGTGATTGATGGCGGCCAGCTTTTTAAATCCGTCCTCGCCCAGCAGCGTCATGTGAATGGTGAAGGCCAATGCACACAGGCCCGAATTGGTGCAAATGTTGGACGTCGCCTTCTCGCGGCGGATGTGTTGTTCGCGGGTCGACAGGGTGAGCACAAAGCCGCGCTTGCCATCGACATCGTTGGTTTGTCCGCAAATACGGCCCGGCATCTGGCGCAGGTGTTTGTTGCGCACGGCAAACAGCCCGACCGTCGGGCCGCCATAATTGAGCGCGTTGCCGATGGACTGGCCTTCGGCGGCGATGATATCGGCACCCATGTCGCCGGGTGCGGTGATGGCGCCCAGTGAGACGACCTCTGTAACAACCGCAATCAGCAGGGCCCCGGCTTCGTGACAGGCATCAGCCAGCGGCGTTAGATCGCGCACGTTGCCAAAGAAATCCGGGTTCTGGACGACAACACAGGCAGTGTCACCGTCAATCATCGCGGCAAGGTCTTCATCGCCGCTCGGGCTTGGTGCGGCGGCGTCCAGCGTCATGCCGTGGTATCCGGCGATGCAGTCCGTCGCCTCGCGATAGTGAGGGTGCAGGCCGCCGGATAAAATCGCTTTTTTGCGTTTCACGACACGACCCGCCATCATCACCGCCTCTGCACACGCCGTCGCCCCGTCGTACATGGAGGCATTGGCGATTTCCATACCGGTCAACAGCGCCACCTGGGTCTGGAATTCAAACAGGTATTGCAGGGTGCCTTGCGAGACTTCCGGCTGATAGGGCGTGTAGGCGGTCAGGAACTCGCCGCGTTGAATCAACGCGTCCACACTGGCCGGAACATGGTGACGATAGGCACCCGCGCCCAGGAACGACGGTGCGTCCGCGGTGCTCAGGTTCTTTGCCGCCATCGCCGATATGGCGCGTTCGACCTCTATCTCGCCCATATGCGACGGCAGGTCGACAGGCGTGTCGAGCAGGGCCTCGGCAGGGACATCTGAATACAGGTCCTCTATTTTCTTGGCGCCGATGGTGCTGAGCATTTTCGCCCGATCATCATCGGTCAGCGGCAGATAGCGCATGTCAGGTTCCTAATTCTTACTCTAAACCGGCAACGTGATCGGCGTAGGCGGCGGCGTCCATCAGTTCATCCAGTTCCGATGCATCACCGATGGACATTTTGAAGATCCAGCCGTCGCCTTCGGCATTTGAGTTGATGGTCGCAGGCGCGTCTTCCAGCGTCGCGTTGCCTTCGCTGACTTCGCCGCTGATCGGTGCATAAATTTCCGATGCAGCCTTCACCGATTCGACGACGGCGACTTCGTCACCCTTGTCGACGGCTTTACCCGCGTCGGGAACTTCGACAAAAACCACATCGCCCAGTTGTTCCTGTGCGTAGTTGGTGATGCCGACGGTGGCGCTGTCGCCCTCAATCAGGACCCATTCGTGTTCTTTGGAATATTTCATGCTCATGTTCTTTCCCCTTTTATCCCTTGAAATAGTGATGTTCAGCAAACGGCATCTTGACCACCTTGCCCGGATTCGGCTTGCCCCGCACCATCAGGTCGACGGGTGTGTCGGCCTTGATGAATTCTGTTTTGACGTAGCCAATGGCGATGGGGCCGCCGACGGTCGGGCCGAACCCGCCGCTGGAAACCTCGCCAATAATGTTGCCGTCTTTATCGGCGACTTCTGTATGGGCGCGGGCCGGGGCTTTGCCATCGGGCAGGATGCCGACGCGCTTGCGCTTTACGCCATTTTCGATTTGTTCCTGAATGACGCTGGCACCGGGAAAGCCGCCCTCTGCGCGGCGACGTTTCGATATGGTCCAGATCAGTCCAGCCTCGATCGGTGTTGTCGTCTCGTCGATGTCGCTGCCGTACAGGCACAGCCCGGCTTCCAGCCTGAGGGAATCACGCGCGCCAAGACCGGCGGCCATGACTTCTTCTTCGCCCAATAGCAGTCGCGCCAGTGCCTCGGCCTGATCGGCGGGCACGGAAATCTCGTAACCGTCCTCGCCGGAATACCCGGACCGCGATACGACGCACGGAATATCGCCGATGGTCAGGGGCTGCGCCGTCATGAACGACATGGCCTGACAGTCCGGGGCGAAACGCCCCAGCACCTCGGCCGCCTTCGGCCCTTGTAAGGCCAGCAGCCCCAGGTCGGGCATGATTTCAAGTTGATTGCCGTCGCCCAGACCCGCCGCGATATGGGCGAAATCGGCGTCCTTGCAGGCGGCGTTGACGATGACGAACAGATTGTCGCCGCGCCGGGTCACCATCAAATCATCAAGGATGCCACCGTCATCGTTGGTCAACATGGTGTAGCGCATTTGCCCGTCGGCCAGTGCCGCCAGATCGCCGGGCACCATGCTTTCCAGTGCCCCGATAGGATTAGAGCCGGTGATCTCCGCCTGTCCCATGTGCGAGACGTCGAACAGTCCGCATTGTTCGCGGGTGTGGGTGTGTTCGGCAATGATGCCGGTGTACTGGACCGGCATGTCGTAGCCTGCAAAACCGACCATCTTGGCTCCCAGCTCGCGGTGCAGGGCATCAAGAGGGGTGTGTTTCAGGTCTTCACTTGAATGTTCAGTCATTTATCTGGTTCTCCGACAGTAAGTTGCACCCGACCGAAAACCTCGGTCGCTCGAGTGCCCCCTCTGTCTTTGAACCTGAAAGATTCCCCGGCCCCGCCAAATGGCGTTTTCTGGTGGCCGGGTTTCATCTTCGGTGAGGGCGCGGCTTGTTAATTATGCCACGACCCTACTTTCCAGAGTCCCTTCACCATCTGCGGTCCGGTTGCCTGAGAGTTTCCGGGGCGGTTGCTCCTTCGGCGTCGACTGCGTTATCACCCGGCTTCTGGCCCGGCGGACGGTCGAACTCTCCCGCAGTGGTCTACTTGGGTAAACCCTTATTACGAGTCCATTCTAGAGGTAGAAAAAGTCAGGTCAAGTTTATGCTGCCCCTATTTGGCGCGCTGCGCGGCGCAGCCTCTGGAAGCCAAGTTATAATTTTTACAGGTGTCCGGTTTTCTACAAGCCCGCGACTGCGGGCCGCCGAACGGTCGGCGAAAGCCAAGGGGCGAGGAGCCCAGCCCGGCGACTGAGGGGCATTTAACGACTGCGATTGTAGTCTAGCTCTTCGCGCGACAACTGAAAGCCGACAAAGACCCGAAAGTCATCGCCGCCCTGCCAGTCGGTCACAGGAATCGTCAATTCAATCGGCTTGTCCTTGTCGGTCATGACGGTCCGGTTTGTCCAGAATTCTGATTTGAATGGCAGTCTTTGTTCGGAAATCGGGTTGCTGGCGGCATCGGTCAGCACGACGAAGTATTCAAACGTCAGTTGGCTGTCGTGATTGGCGGGGCCACGGGTAAACTCGAAGCGGGGGCGGACCTTCATCTCGATGGTGCCCTCGCCAGTGTCTTCATCAACGTCGATTGAACACGAGCCGGTGATGCCGATGATCTTGCCGTTGAAATTTACGTCAATCAGGTCGCGCCCGGTCCCGTCCTTGAACCGGGTCAGGGTCTGGGCTTCCGGCAGTGTCGCCGCCGCCGGACACTTCTTGATGACAATGTCGTCGGGGTTGGCGCAGCCGCCGAGAACCACCGCCGTCATCAACAGCAAAGAGGCGGTATAGGAGGCTTTCTTGGCGATAACGGGGGCATCCATGTAACGAAGGTTCCTAAGTCTTGGATTGCATCAGTGGTTAAGGAAAACTAGGCACGAATGGGGCCAATGTCATTACTTTTTGCCAGTCCCCGGCATTACTGTTTGCCAGCGACGGGTTTGATGGCGTCCGACAGGTCGACATGGCTCGACGCCAGATGCGCCAGGGCGCGCGCCCGGGCCCAAGGGTTGGTGATGTCGGCGGTGATGCCCAGCGCCCGGTGAAACGATGCCCAGGCGGCGGTGGCGTTGCCTTCGTCCAGGTGCTCGAGCGCCAGATCGGTGAACATCCAGGCCCGGGTCAAAGCGCTTTTGACCTCGCCAGTTGCCCGTTCGGCCAGGGTTTCCGTGTCGTCGGAACCGGGGCCGTCACCGGCCCGGCGCTGGGCGGCAGCGATGGACCACAATCGATGGGATCGCAGCTTGTCATCGACGATGCCCCCGGCCAGTTCGATGGCGGTCTCAAACGCATCGGCATCGCCCGCCTCGCCGATTTCCGTCAGCGCTGCGGCGATTCGGTCATGAGCATAGGCGCGCGCATAGGGCAGCTTGATTTGTTCAGACGATTCAATTGCTTTCAAGACGGTCTCGTGGGCTTCTTCGATTTCATCGGCCTCAACCTGGGCGATGGCGATGCGGGCCAGCACGACGGCCCGATACCGGACCGCCTGTATGGCTTCGGCCGTGCTGACGGCGTGTTTCAGGTCTCCGGCCTTGGCCTGTGCCTTGGCGGCTGATACCAGCACCGGGGTTTGTTCGGACGCCTCAGACAGGTCCTTGATGATTTCCAGCGCGGCATCGGGCAGGCCCATGTCGGCGAGTGCCCCGGCGACATGCCTGAGGGCAACAGCACGATTGTCTCCGCTATTGGCTTCGGCAAAGGCGCGGGCTTTTTTCAGCTCGGCCTCGGCCTCGGGCTGCTTGTCGGCTTTCGATAAAATAACCACGGCCCTGAGCCTGAGCGCGAGCCGCCTGAGGGGATCGTCGATGTCGGCGAGACCATCGAGGATGCGCCCGGCGGTGGCAGCGGCCCCGTCAAGGTCTCGGCCCTCGACCTGAATGGCGGCGATGGCAGCCAAGGCTTCCGATTGTTTGATGGCATCGGGGATAATGTCGGCGGCGGCCAGAGCCTCTGCCGGGCGACCGGTTTCTGCCTGGGCCTCGGCAATGTCGCGCAGCGCCACCATAATCAGCCGGGCATCGCCAATCAGACGGACGCTGCCGATGGCCGCCTTGACCAGACCGGCCTTGGCCTGGGCGCTGAGGATTTCACCAAAGGCCCAATCCCGGTGTTCGCGCTTGTGGATGGCCTTGGCGCTTTCCACCGCTTCGGTGAGCAGGCATTCAGGATTGGGCATGCGGAAACATTCCGATGGGTCACGCGATGCCTGGGCGGCCTCGGATTTATTGCCGGTCAGGATGTCGCGGGTCTCCGGCTGCGCCATCAGCGCCTTGCGTGCCGCACTGATATTGGCTAGGCGTTTTTCGTGCAACTGATCGAGCAGCGAGCGGACCTTGACGCTGGTTTCGATGTGGATGGCGAGTTCAGCGCTGACGATGCCGTCAACGGACTGGTTCTCGCGCTTCTGATAGGTCTCGATGGCGTCGATGGTAATCGGCCCGGCGATGCCGTCGATGGACCCTTTGTAGTATCCGGCCTTGGCCAAGGCCTTTTGCACGCGGACCACCAACGGATTTGACAGGTGCTGGTCAAGCTGCCCATCGGTGACGGTTGTTGGCACGTCGGGCGGCCTCGCCGCTTCGCCGCCTGTCGGCGAGATGACGATAAAAGGTGCAATCAACAACAGAAGGAAAAGTTTTCTCATTTGTTGTTATCCTAGCACCAACGGTGTGATTCCGTTATCAGTGCGTTTGGGAAATGTATCAATCAGGGGATGCCCCATGGCTGTTTACACGGAAGTATCGGACGACGATCTGACGGCCTTTGTCGCCGGATATGATATTGGCGCGCCCCGTTCGTGCAAGGGCATCGCCGAAGGGGTCGAAAACTCCAACTTTCTGCTGACCACCGAAACCGGCTCATTCATCCTGACGCTCTATGAAAAGCGGGTGAATACCGACGACCTGCCGTTCTTTTTGGGTCTGTTGGCGCATCTGGCTGACAAGGACGTGCCGTGCCCGACGCCGCTGGCCAACGCCACCAACGAGATATTGGGACGTTTAAGCGATCGTCCCGCCGCCATTGTCAGTTTCCTCGATGGCATGTGGCCGCGCCGCCCGACGCCGGAACATTGCGCCGAACTGGGCCGCGCCATCGCCCACATGCATCTGGCCGGGGCTGATTTCGAGATGTCGCGGGCCAACAATCTTTCCGTCGGCCAATGGCGGGGGTTGCTGGATCAGTCCCGCGATCGATCTGATGAGGTCAAGCCGGGACTGGCGGCTTTTCTGGACGAAGAACTGTCGGCGCTGGAAGCCGACTGGCCCGCGGCTGGCGGGTTGCCATCTGGTGTTATCCATGGCGACCTGTTTCCCGACAATGTGTTCTTTCAGGACGGCAAACTGTCCGGGCTGATCGATTTCTATTTCGCCTGTAACGATTTCTTCGTTTACGACCTGGCGATTTGCCTGAATGCCTGGTGCTTCGAGCCGGACGGCAGTTTCAACATCACCAAGGCGCGGCGCATGCTGACCGCCTATAACAAGGTCCGGGATTTTTCCACTGATGAACTGGCGGCGCTGCCGCTGATGGCGCGCGGTGTTTCCATGCGGTTTCTGCTGACCCGCCTGTACGACTGGCTGAATACGCCGAAAGACGCTCTGGTGACGCCGAAAAACCCGTTGGAATATTACGAGAAACTGCGTTTCCATCAGGGTGTCGATGGCCCCGGCGCTTATGGACTGGAGGCAACCCCGTGAGCGAAAGAGTTCGGCTTTATACCGATGGCGCATGCAGCGGCAATCCGGGCCCCGGCGGCTGGGGCGTGTTGATGCTGTGGAACGACCATGAAAAGGAACTTTGCGATGGCGAGTTCGAAACGACCAACAATCGCATGGAATTGATGGCCGCGATCAAGGGACTGGAATCCCTGAACCGCAGCGTCGAGGCGGACCTGTTCACCGACAGCACCTATGTGCGCGATGGCATTACCAAGTGGATTCACGGCTGGAAGAAAAACGGCTGGAAGACGGCGGCGAAAAAGCCGGTCAAGAATGTCGACCTGTGGCAGCGCCTGGAAGCGGCGCTTGAAGGCCACGACATCGAATGGCACTGGGTTAAGGGCCATGCCGGGCACCCGGAAAACGAACGCGCCGACGAACTGGCGCGCCAGGGGATGCAAACCTACCTCCCTTGATTTAGCGCGCCCTTTGGGTGGCGCGCCCTCTGGAAGTCAGATTTTATGCTGTCCCTCAATCGCCGGGCGGGGCTCCTCGCCCCTTGGCTTTCGCCGAACGGTCGGCGGCCCGCAGTCGCGGGCTTGTAGATAACCTGACTCCTGTAGAAATTATAACTTGGTTTCCAGAATCCGCGCCACGCAGTGCGATCACAAAAAGGCCGCGCCTTCACTGTCATTCCCGCTAAGGCGGGAATCCAGTCTTTCGTTGGACATTTCTGGACCCCCGCCTTAGCGGGGGTGACGATGATGTTCTTGTTGACCTCTGAAATCTGTGTTTAGAGTGTTTCCACACAAGGGTTAAACCCGGCGTAAAAAAATCAACAGAGAGGAAAACAAAAATGGCTACTTACGAATGTGAAAAATGCGGCATGAGCGTCAACGCCACCTGTGGCAAATGTGACACCCCGTTGGAAAACGGTTCGGTGACGTTACCCGATGGCGCCGAGGTTCAGGTTTCCAAATGCCCGAACGAGCACGGCATGATCAAATCCCCCCAGTGCTGCGGTCAGGATATGAGCTGTAGCGTTTAAGCCTCTCTCTCCTATAGAGGGGATAGGTGTTTTCAGGCTCCTGTCACCAAGCTTGTCTTGGCTTCCAGAGACCCAAAAGCCAAGCGAGCGGAGCGAACGCCCGGCGACTGAGGGGCAGTATAGAGCAGCTCGTCAGAGCTGCTTTAACATGTGCTCGGCCGTTGAGGCATCGAAGGCACCGTTGTAATCGACATTGACGGTCGTAACCGTTCCGTCATCGACGATCATCGAGAAACGTTCTGAACGTTTCCCGAGGCCACGTTCCGTCAGGTCCAGCACCAACCCCATTTTCTCCGCCAGTTCGCCGGAACCGTCACCGGCCATGACAATGGTGTCGCCGACGCCAAGGTCTTTACCCCATGCGCCCATGACAAAGGCGTCGTTGACGGAAACACAGACAATAAGGTCGATGCCCTTGGCTTTCAGGGCGTCGGCCTTTTCCATGAATCCCGGAACGTGTTTGGCCGAACAGGTCGGGGTATAGGCCCCGGGCAGGCCGAACAGGGCGACTTTTTTGCCTTTGAACATATCGTCGGTGGAAATTGCCTGCGGTCCCTCGTCGCCCATGGTGAAAAGCGTGGCGGTGGGCATTTTGTCGTTCGCTGCGATGGTCATAATGTTTTTCCTGTTGGATGAATAATTCTTGAAGCAGTGAGGTAGTGGTTCGTTAGCGCCCTGACAAGGCCTCGTCACCTGCGGCCAGACGTAATCCGTCGAGCACCGACGAACTGCTTAGCAGTTCAGGCAGGGCCTTGCCGTCTGGTGCGCCGGGTCCATAGACGGCGTTGAACGGAATCCCATAGCGACCGAAACTGGCCAGATAGTCGGCGATGGTGTCATCGGGCAGGGTCCAGTCGGCCTGCATGGCGACCACATTCCCGGTTTTCAGCTTTGCCAGCACCTCGTCGTTGCTCAACACCACGGCCTTGTTGACCAGGCACGTAATGCACCAGTCGGCGGTAACGTCGACGAACACAGTCTTGCCCTCGGCAATCAGCGCCGGAATGGTGTCGGGCGCGAACGGCTTCCAGATTTCAAGGAACTCCGGGTCCTTGGCGGAACTGCGAGTTGTCGCCCCGGCATCGACCAACATCGACGGGGTCAACAGGGCGATCAGTGTAATAATGGCGACACCGCTGCCGCCGATGTGCCACAGATGGCCCATCCGGCCCCCCGCATAAAGCACCCCGACCAGCGCGACCATCAGCCCGCCGATAACCAGCGCCACCGTCTGGCCGACCTGTGCCGCCAGCACGCTGAGCAGCCACACACCGGTGGCGGCCAGCGCAAAGCCCAGCACCCGGCGGAGCGTAATCATCCAGTGCCCCGGTTTTGGCAATCGTGTGGCCAGTCCGGGAAATGCGGCGATCAGCAGGTACGGCATTGCCAGACCGACGCCTAACGCCGTAAACACGGCGAAAATATCTATCGGATTGCGCGCCAGTGCAAAGCCGACGGCGGTGCCCAGAAACGGAGCCGAACAGGGTGTCGCCAACAGGGTGGCGAAGGTTCCAGTCAGGAACTTGCCGCCCAGTCCGTGGGCGTGACTGGCCTTGTCGCCCATGTCGTTCAGCCACTGGGGCAGGCGGAATTCAAACACCCCCCACAGGTTGACGGCGAACAGCATGACAACGACAGTCATGGCGATCAGGAACCACGGTTGCTGGAACTGGATTCCCCAACCGATGGACAACCCGGCAAATTTCAGGGCAATCAGGGCGCTTGCCAGCACCCAGAAGCCAAAGACGACGCCGACGGATGACGCCAGAAATCCGATGCGAACCTCGCGCCGGTCGCTGCCGCCATGGCTGACGACGCTAAGCAGCTTGATCGACAACACCGGCAGCACACAGGGCATCAGATTGAGGATCAATCCGCCGAGCACGGCCAGTGCCAGAATGCTGATCAGCGACATCCCGTTGCCGGTAATGGCGGCGGTGCCGGTGGTTACAGAGAGCATGCCTTCCATGACGCGTTCGCCATCGACCAGCGTTACGGTTACAGGCGTGCCGACAAGGCCGCCTTCCAGGTCTTCCAGACCATAGACTTTTGCCGTCATAACAACGGTCTTGCCGCCGTCTGTCAGCAGCGGCTTGGGCTTATCGATGATCAGTTCTTCCGGACCTTCGATAAACATGTCGGGCGCATTGAAGCGTTGCTTCGACGTTGCCGTGATCCGCACCGTCGCTTGCTTTGCATTGCCCAGCAGTTCGGCCCGGCTGACGGCCAGGCCCAGCGGCGCACCATCGCCCGGCACCCGGATGGCAAAACGGTTGATCAGATGGGCAAATGAACTGGCCGCGCCGTCGCCTGCGGCTAAATCCAGTTTCAGGTCGGCCTGATAAGGAACGCAAATTTCGCTGCATGCCAGATAGTCGACATTAACGCGCAACTTCATTTCGCGGCCGGGGGCTTGCGGTGTGACCGTAACCGGATAGACGACCTCGTTCTTATAGCCAAGGGTCTCCATACCGGTGACCGAGAACCGTTCCGGAAGTGGCCACAGGATCTCGCTTGCCGCCAGATTTTCCGAACCCTTCCAATCGAGGCTGGGTGGGTATCCGGCATCGCCCGGCGAGCGCCAATAGACCTTCCAGCCTTCTTTCAGTTTGAAATGCAGCCCCAGCGAGACCGTTTTGGTATCGCCGATGGATGTGCTGGCGCTGATCAGCGCGACGGTGGTGTGATCGGTACGCACAACGTTCGATGACGCCTCTTTGGCGTCAGCGGGGCTGAGCGTCAGCGCGGCAAAAAAAGCGGCGAAAAGAGCTGAAAACAAGCGAACCATATCCGGCGGATCATATCGGTTTTTCGCGTCGATAGAAGCGAAACTTAGGCCCGGTCACAAACTGTTGACCTTGATTGCAAGCCGCTGAAATCTCATATGTAAGGCAGACTATTAAGGGACCACCGCAAGTCGGACACGGGTGCCCGGTTTTGAGACACAGCCCGGGTATGCAAGAATACTCAGGCGGGCCGGATTCTCTTTATCACTGAAGATACCGCCTCTGGTTGGCGGAAAAGGGATGCAGAAATGACCTATCGCCAGAGCATTGAAGATTCGCTGTCGGGCCAGATGCTTGTCGCCATGCCGGGCATGCAGGACCCGCGCTTCGAAAAATCGGTTATTTATCTGTGTGCCCATTCATCCGAAGGTGCCATGGGGCTGGTTGTCAACAAGCCGTTCGAGGCGATTTCCTTCCCCGACCTGATGGAACAACTGGGAATCGAGGAAACGCCCGTCGGCGAGCGTATTGACGTTCAATTCGGCGGCCCGGTCGAACAGTCCCGCGGTTTCGTGCTGCACACCCCCGATTATGTCCGCGAGGCGACCCTTGTCGTCGATGAAGATGTAGCCCTGACCGCGACCATCGATATTTTGCGCGCCATTGCCGACGGCTTCGGGCCGTCACGCTGTTTGCTGGCGCTGGGGTATGCCGGTTGGGACGCAGGGCAGTTGGACGCCGAAATCCTCGGCAATGGCTGGCTAAATGTTGCCGCCGATGATGATCTGATTTTCGGTGAAGACCTGGATATCAAATGGCAACTGGCCATGGATAAGATCGGCATCGATCCACGGATGCTGTCAGACGACGCCGGGCATGCTTAATGCTGCCCCTCAGTCGCCGGGCGGGGCTCTTCGCCCCTTATTAGCGGGGGAATCCCCCGAAACCCCCTTGGCTTTTGCCGAACGGTCGGCGGCCCGCAGTCGCGGGCTTGTAAGAAACTAACTCCTGCTGAAATTTAAACTTGGCTTCCAGAGGCTGCGCCATCCGAAGGATGCGCATATAAAGAGGAACCTGACTTCCAGAAACCGCGCCGCGCAGCGCGCCTAAAACAACATTCAGGAATTTTTCTGAATGAACGCCTGAACAGCTTCTAGATTATTATCCAGAACAACAAATTTTTCTTCCCGTTCGAACAGGTCCGCCAAATGTGCCGGCAGCGCCGGGTGGACGCCCGATGCATCCTCGACGGCGTCGGGGAACTTCGCTGGATGGGCCGTCGCCAAGGCGACACAGGGGGAATCGCTCAGGTGCTTGCCGGCCCGACCGGCCCCGACGGCGATGGCCGAATGGGGATCCAGCAATTCACCGGTGGATTCATACACATCCTTGATGATGGCCTTTGTCTGGTCATCGTCGAAACGGGCGCTGGCGAACAAACCGCGCAATTCTTCCAACTGCGGCGCGCGCACGGAAAATTCACCGGTGTCGGCAAAGGCATTCATGGTGTCGTTAATAATTTCCGCGTCGCCGCCATACAGTGCGAACAGCATGCGTTCGAAATTACTGGAAATCTGGATGTCCATGCTGGGGCTGATGGTCGGATGAATTCCCGCCATCTGCATGTGCCCACTTTCAAGAAAACGGTGCAGGATATCGTTACGGTTGGTGCCGATGAACAGCCTGTCGATGGGCAGACCCAGCTTTCTGGCGCCCCATCCGGCATAGCAGTTGCCGAAATTGCCGGTCGGCACCGCGAACGATACTGACTTGTCTGGCGCGCCTAGGGTGACGGCGGTGCGAACGTAATAAACGACTTGCACCATCACCCGCACCCAGTTGATGGAATTTACCGCCGACAGTTTTTGTGCGTCACGGAATTTGGTGTCGTTGAACATCGCCTTGACCAGATTCTGGCAGTCATCGAAGGTGCCTTTGATGGCGATGTTGTGGACGTTGGCGTCCGTCACGGTCGTCATCTGGCGGCGCTGTACGTCGGTGACGCGGCCTTCGGGGTGAAGGATGAAGATGTCGATTGAATCACGACCGCGGCAGGCCTCGATCGCCGCCGATCCGGTGTCGCCCGATGTCGCGCCGACAACGGTTATGTGCTCGTCGCGTTTGTGCAGCACATGGTCGAACATGCGGCCCAGGAACTGCAAGGCGATGTCCTTGAACGCCAGGGTAGGCCCGTGAAACAGTTCCAGCAGGTATTCCCTGTCGCCCAGGTGCTTCAGCGGTGCGATTTGGTTGTCGTCAAAATTGGAATAGGTGTCTTCGATTAGCGCGGCCAGGTCGTCGTCACCCATGCTTGCATCGATGAACGGACGGATCACCCTGAACGCCGTTTCGTTATAGCTCAGGTCTTTCATGGCGCGGAATTCATCCGCACTGAACGTCGGCCATTCGGACGGTACATACAGGCCGCCATCGCGGGCCAGTCCGGCCAGCAGAACGTCATCGAATTCCAGCTCAGGGGCGTTTCCCCGGGTACTTACGTATTTCAAAACCGCACTCCTTCTAGGGTCCTTGAGGCGGCACAACCTACCGCCAGCAGGGGTATGGGGGAAGGGTTTTGTTGGCGTCAGGGAGAGAGAGGCAAGAATTACCTCTGGTCTAACTCACCGGCAGTGTGATGGTGAAGGTCGAGCCTTCGCCCGGTGTGCTGGTGACCTCGATAGAGCCGTTGTTCTTTTCCAGCAGGTCTTTGCATAACAACAGCCCGAGCCCGGTGCCGCCCTCGCCGCCGGTGCCTTTGGTCGAATTAGCATCGCCGATACTGAACAGCGTATCGATTTGACCCGGAGTCATGCCGACACCGCTGTCGGTGATCGAGATCTGGCATTGGTCGCCGGTGTTTTCGCCCGCGATGGTGACGGTACCGGGCGCGGCGGTAAACTTGATGGCGTTGCTGGTCAGGTTGCGAATGACTGTGTCGATCATGTGTTCGTCGGCAAAGGCCGTGATGTCGTCGCCGATATCGCTGCTGACGGCAACGCCCTTGTCGTCGCCAACCGGGCCCAGCACGTCGACAGTGCGCTGGGCGATGGCGGCCATGCGGATGATTAGCGGCTCGCTGGCGATCTGGTCCATTTGCAGGCGCGCCCATTCCAGCAGGTTTTCAAGCAATCCAAACACCCGCTTTGCCGATTCATCGATGTTGGCTGAATATTCGACGATCTGTTCGGGCGACAATTTGTCTGCGGCCATGGCGATCATGCCGGTGTACCCCAGTAGCGAGGTAAACGGGCTGCGCAGGTCATGGGCGATGATGGAGAAGAACCGGTTTTTTTCCTGATTCAGTTTTTGCAGTTCCTGCTCGCGTTCGGTGACGTCCTTCAGTGCCTTTTTCAGTTCGTCCTGGGCCAGCGACAGTTCCTCGGCCATTTCGATGTACTCGACGCTTTGCGCTTCGAAACGTTCGCGAGAGTCTTGCAAATCCATCATCCGCTGGATCAGGCCTTCCTGATCATCGCGGATATTATCTTCCTGACGTTTGCGCTCAACGGCGTGATTGAGCATGCGCTCCAGAAACCGGGGTTGGTGGAATTGATCCCAGACCAAAAACAGCATCGCTCCCAGATTGACCGCTTCGGCCTCTCCCTCGTGGGTGTCTTCTTCTGAAATCAGGATTGCCGGGCCCTTGCATCCACGACCGGTAATGTCCCAGACGACTTCCAGCCCGCGATCCTTTTCGAATGTCTGGTTGACCAGAAAAACATCGTGCACGTTTTTTTCAAGATGAGTGACGGCATCATCAAACGTAGTCGCAACATCAAGGCTGTAATCCCCGACAGCGTCGTCGAGCCTTTGTTTGATCAACGCCGCGTGTTCCGTGTCGTCATCGACGAGCAGAATGTGCCGTGTTTTTGCTTTTGTTTCCGTGTCGCTCATCTTTTGCTCATCTGTCAGTCAGCCAAGATATCTGTATCTTAGGTGGGCCTTGAAGTCATCCGTGTTTAGATACTTTCCGGTCGCCCGCTTTAACAGGTCAGGCGCTGTGAGCGACGAGCCCAGCGAATGCACGTTGGCACCAAGCCAGTCCATCAATGGCTTGAAGTCGCCTTTCGGGATTGCTTCGGCGATCTCTGGCCTGGCCTGTCGAGCAGATATATATAGCTGCGCCGCCGTCATCGCACCCAGTGTATAGGTCGGGAAATAGCCCCACGCCCCGTCGTACCAGTGAATGTCCTGCATACAGCCTTCGCGGTCGTTGGCCGGACGAATGCCGAGCAGACGTTCCATGCCGTCGTCCCATGCCGCCGGCAGGTCGACGACGTTGATGTCGCCTGAAATCATCGCCTGTTCCAGCCGATAGCGCAGAATGACGTGTAGCGGATAGGTGACTTCGTCGGCATCGACGCGAATCATGCCGGGCGTCACCTTCGTTAACAGCGTGTGCAGGTTGCCGGGCTGCCATTGGGGCCCGGAGCCCTGAAATGCCTCGGCCATCAGGGGGGCTGCGTATTCAAGAAACGGCAAAGACCGGCAGACCTGCATTTCAATCAGCAACGACTGGCTTTCATGCATTGCCATGCCGAGCGCCCCGCCGACAGGCTGATAGCGCCAATCATCGGGCAGGCCGCGTTCATACATGGCGTGCCCGGTTTCGTGCAGCACCCCCATCAGGGCGGATGCATAGTCAGATTTGTCATA
Source organism: Rhodospirillaceae bacterium (assembly GCA_018671895.1). Taxonomy (GTDB): domain Bacteria; phylum Pseudomonadota; class Alphaproteobacteria; order Rhodospirillales; family JABHCV01; genus JABHGV01. The sequence continues at coordinate 78,951 of JABHGV010000008.1, forward strand.
CCGGGTGGTGATGCGCACATCGTCAACCGTGCCGCCGCAAAACGGATGCAGGCTGATATCCAGACGCCCGTGGTCAAAATCGAACCCCAGGGATTTCATCAACTTGATGCCCAGCTGCCGCTGCGCTTCGATGGGGAACGGGCCTTTCGGGGCGTTGGCGGTGGACGTCGACTGATGCTCGATCACGTCGGTCAGGAACCCAGGCAAAAAATCTTCCAGATCGGCGAACAGCACATCAATGTCGGCGCTGCGCCCACCGGGCTCGTACTCATCAAGCAGTGCGTCATAAGGGCTGAGGCCAAGGGCGTCGGATTTCGCCCGGGCACTGTCGCGGACCAAATCAAGAAGCGTCTCAAGGGGGGCTCTGACGGCATCAAAATCGTTCTCAGCGCGCGCCTTGCGCCACACTGTCTCGCATGCGCTTGATGCATGGGACAGGGCGACCACCTGTGCCTCGGTCAGGGCAGTGGCGTGGGCATGGCGGCGGCGCATTAAATCCAGATTGGCCCGTTGCCAGTCATCGAGGTTTGCGTCTTCGGCCGCCTTGAGCAGGTCCCCGGTTTCAGGTGCACACAACAAGCCGTGGGTGACGGCGCTCATCTCGGCGATTTGTGCGGCCCGCCCGGTCGCTCCGCCCGGAGGCATCATGGTCGATGAATCCCAATGTAGTATCGATGCCGCTTCGCCCAGCGTCAGCAGGCGCTGAAATCGTGCCTCAAGTTGGGTGTAAGGGGACGGCTCTACAGAATCCATTTGGTCACGGCCAGGTCAATCAGCAGCAAACCGAAGATCAGGAACAGATAAAGGATCGAGAACAGGAACATGGAACGCGCCTTTTTATCGGCGTCTTCGTCGTCTTCTTTGGTGCGCAGCACGATCACGGCATGGCGCAGGAACCAGACGCCCAGCGCCGCCGCCGGTATGGCATAGACCAGTCCGGACATACCGACGATCCACGGCAACAGCGTCACCGGCACCAGAATCAGGGTGTAGATGAGCATTTGTATCTTGGTCGTGCGCTTGCCCTTTGCCACCGGCATCATCGGCACGCCTGCGGCTTCGTAATCGCCGCTGCGGAACAGGGCCAGCGCCCATGTGTGGGGCGGCGTCCATAAAAAGATAATCAGGAACAGGATCATCGATTGCCAGTTGGCGTCTCCGGTGACCGCGATCCAGCCGATCATCGGCGGGAATGCGCCTGCC
>JABHGV010000009.1 GCA_018671895.1 Rhodospirillaceae bacterium
AGCGCCTACGGCAGGGTCGGTCATTCTGGCCGGTGTGCTGCTGAAATTCGGCGGCTATGGCTTCCTCAGGTTCTCGCTGCCCATGTTCCCGCTGGCGTCGATGGATTTCACGCCGCTGATTTTCGCGCTCAGTATCATCGCCGTCATCTACACGTCTCTGGTGGCACTGGCGCAGACGGACATGAAAAAGCTGATCGCTTATTCATCGGTCGCCCACATGGGGTTCGTGACGGTCGGTACTTTCACCATGACGGTGCAGGGCATTGAAGGCGCCATCTATCAGATGCTCAGCCACGGTGTTGTGTCAGCCGCCTTGTTCCTTGTCGTCGGCGTCGTTTATGACCGTATACATTCGCGCGAGATTGACGCTTATGGCGGACTGATTCACCGAATGCCCGCTTATGGTCTGATCTTCATGATCTTTATGCTGGCGTCGGTCGGCTTGCCCGGAACCGGTGGGTTTATTGGCGAGTTCCTGATCCTGGTCGGCGTCTTTAAGGTGAACACCTGGGTTGCGGCGTTTACCGCAACGGGGGTCATCCTGGGCGCGGTTTATATGTTGTATCTGTACCGCCGGGTCATCTTTGGCGAGTTGACCAAGGAAAGCCTGATGAAGATTGGCGATTTGAGCCGGCGCGAGATGCTGGTCTTTGCGCCGCTGGTGCTGCTGGTTTTCTGGATGGGTATTTATCCAAGCTCGTTCCTCGACGTTATGCATGTGTCGGTGAACAATCTGCTTGATCAAATGGAAACGGCGCGTGCGGCGGCCGGCGTAATGACAGCGGGGAATCCTTAAAATCATGATGTCGTCTGTTCCCAATGTTGTTCCGGCGCTGCCGGAAATATTCCTGGCCCTCGCGGCGATGGCGCTGTTGATGCTGGGTGTCTTCCAAAAAACGGATGAAGGCGATGGCGAGGTCCGTGCCTTCCGGCTGATTTCCCGCCTCGGCATGATCTCGCTGGTGCTGGTGATGATGTTGGTCGCCACCGTATCGGGCGCGACCTTGACGACCTTTGGCGGAATGTTCGTTAGTGACCCGTTCGCGGTGTTCTTCAAGGTGCTGATTGTGTTGGCGTCACTGATGGCGCTGATCCTGTCGCAGGACTATCTGGAAAATCAGAAAATTGCGCGGTTTGAATACGCCATTCTGATTTTGCTGGCGACGCTGGGCATGATGATGATGGTGTCTGCGGGCAACCTGTTGTCGCTGTATATGGGCTTGGAGATGCAGAGCCTGTCGCTGTATGTGATTGCCACCTTTAATCGTGACGACAGCCGTTCGACAGAAGCCGGTCTGAAGTATTTCGTTCTGGGCGCAGTGGCGTCGGGCATGCTGCTGTATGGAATTTCGCTGGTTTACGGCTATGCCGGGACCGTCGATTTCATGGCGCTTGGTTCCATGTTCAAGGCCGACACCCATGTGCCGCTTGGTCTGATCATCGGCATTGTCTTTATGTTAGCCGGGTTGTCGTTCAAGGTTTCAGCCGTGCCGTTCCATATGTGGACGCCCGATGTCTATGAAGGCGCGCCGACACCTGTGACCGCCTTTTTCTCAGTCGGCCCGAAGATCGCCGCCATGGCGTTGTTCGTGCGTGTGATGATCGAACCCTTTGGCGACCTGTTCCAGCACTGGCAGCAGATCGTTGTTCTGATTTCCATCGCCTCGATGCTGTTAGGCGCGTTTGCCGCCATCAGCCAGACCAACATCAAACGAATGATGGCATACAGTTCCATCGGCCATGTTGGCTACGCGATGATTGGTTTGGCGGCGGCTGATGAAGCCGGGGTGCGCGGCATTTTGATCTATATGGCGATCTATCTGTTCATGAACATGGGTGCCTTTGCCTGCATCCTGACCATGCGGCGCGGCGATAAAATGGTCGAGAACATCAGCGACCTTGCCGGAATGTCGAAATCCCATCCGCTGGTTGCCGTGGCGCTGGCCATATTCATGTTCTCCATGTCCGGCATTCCGCCGCTGGCCGGGTTCTTCTCGAAGCTGTACATATTCTACGCCGCCATTGAGTCCGGCCTGTATGCACTGGCGATCATTGGTGTGCTGAGCAGTGTTGTTGGCGCGTTTTACTACATCCGCATCGTCAAGGTGGTTTACTTCGATGATTTGACAGAACCGCTGGACTCGCCCATTGGCCGCGAAGTCGGCGGTATCATTCTGGTCAGCGCCTTGTTCGTTCTGCTGTTCTTTGTCTTCCCGGGCACCATCGTTGACGGTGCATCGGCGGCGACAGCGGCATTGTTTGGCGGATGACGGTCCGGCTGCCAAGCCCGTACCGGCTACACGTTCACGACACACTCGACAGTACTAACGCCGAAGCCAAGCGAATGGCCGCTGATGGTGCGCCCGACGGTACGGTCGTGTGGGCGCGCGAGCAAACGGCGGGGCGGGGCAGGCGCGGTCGCGAATGGCAAAGCGGCGAGGGCAATCTGGCGTGTTCCATATTGCTGAGGCCCGGCGGTCATGCAAAACGCGCCATGCAGTTGAGCTTCGTTGCCGCCCTTGGCATGGCTGATGCCGTAGCCACGGTGTTGCCGCGCAGCGCATACGTGACATGCAAATGGCCAAATGACGTTTTGGTCGAGGGTCGCAAGATCTCGGGCATCCTGCTGGAATCAGAAGCACCGGCGCTGGGCGGTATTGAATGGCTGGTCGTCGGGGCCGGGTTGAATATTATTAGTCATCCCGATGATACCGAATATCCGGCAACGTCGCTTATTGCCGAAGGGGGCGTGAAGGTAACGCAAGAGCAGATGCTGGAAACCTTTTGCCTGCGTTTCCTGGCCGGAATGGTGACATGGAAAAATTTGGGCTTCGAGCCGATCCGCAGGGCATGGGTAAAACGCGCGCACGGCTTGGGAAAAGAAATCACGGTGCGGCTGGAACGCGAAACCCTGGTCGGAGAATTTACGCGTTTGGATGAAGACGGCGCGCTTATCCTGTTGCACAATGGGGCCGAGCGCCGTATTACCGCCGGCGACGTATACTTTTAGGAAGCTTGTAATGTTATTGGCTATCGATGCCGGAAACACCAATACCGTCTTTGCCGTCTTTGATGCCGAGGGCAAAGTGCTTGGAGAATGGCGTTCGTCCAGCGAGAGCGAACGCACATCCGATGAATACGGCGTCTGGTTGATGCAATTGCTGGACCTGGACGGCATTGAGCGGGATTCCATCACGGCCTCGATCATCGCTTCGGTGGTTCCAGCCACCTTGCACAGTCTGAAAACCCTGTGCCGCGATTACTTCAAAAGCGAGCCGTTGATTATCGGCGAGGCGGGAGTCGATCTGGGGCTCGAGGTCCTGCTCGACAAACCCGACGAGGTTGGTGCCGACCGGCTGGTCAATGCGGTGTCGGCTCATGCGGCCTATGGCGGGCCGATGATCATTGTCGATTTCGGCACGGCGACGACCTTCGATGTGATTGACGGTGACGGCAACTATGCTGGTGGTGTTATTGCGCCGGGAATTAATTTATCGCTCGAGGCCCTGCATATGGCGGCGGCGCAATTGCCGCGGGTTGCCGTCGAGAGACCTGATGCCGTGATCGGCAAGGGAACCGTCGGGGCCATGCAATCGGGTATCTATTGGGGATACGTCAGCATGATCGAAGGCATTGTGGCGCGCATCCAAGACGAGTTTGGCGCCGACATGCGGGTGATCGCCACCGGTGGTCTGGCCGCTCTGTTCGCCGGGTCCATGGAACTGATCGAGGCCGCCGATGCCGAACTGACGCTGAGGGGGCTATACGCCATCCATCGTTTGAATGGCGGAAAATAATATGTCCGATGAACTGATTTTCTTGCCGCTGGGCGGAGCCGGTGAAATCGGCATGAACCTGAACCTTTATGGTTTTGGTCCGCCCGACGAAGAACGCTGGATGATGGTCGACCTTGGTATCACTTTTGGCGACGGTATATTGCCCGGCGTCGATGTGATGATGCCGGACCCGGCCTTTATCGAAGAACGCCTTGATCAACTGGATGGTCTGGTTCTGACCCACGCCCACGAAGATCATCTGGGGGCCGTTGCACATTTGTGGCATCGCCTGAAGTGTCCGATCTATGCGACGCCGTTTACCGCAGAAATTCTGCACCACAAGCTGGAAGAAGCGGGGCTGGACGGTCAGGTTGAAGTGAATATCGTTCCGCTGAAGAGCAAGTTCAGCGTCGGGCCGTTCGATCTGGAATTGATTACCTTGACCCATTCCATACCCGAGCCCAACGCCATAGCCATTCGCACGCCGCTTGGTATGGTTCTGCATACCGGCGACTGGAAGTTCGACCCGGACCCGGTCGTCGGCGGGGTGTCTGACGAAGCGGCACTCGAGGCCCTAGGCGACGAAGGTACGCTGGCCATCATTTGTGATTCAACCAACGTGTTCTCGCCGGGCTCGTCAGGATCGGAAGGCGATCTGCTGACCAGCCTGACGGATATTATCGGCAAGCTGGAAGGCCGCGTTCTCGTCTCCAGTTTTGCATCCAACGTGGCGCGTATGGAAACAATTGCCGCCGCCGCCGCCGCCAACGACCGCGATGTGGTTCTGGCCGGGCGATCGCTGTGGCGGTTCAACGAGGTCGGGCGCAATCACGGATGCTTTGCCGATACTCCGGCCTTTTTGGAAGAAGATCAGGCCGGGTATCTGCCCCGCGACAAGACATTGATTATCTGTACCGGGTCACAAGGCGAGCCCCGCGCGGCACTTTCGCGCATCGCCAATGGCGACAATCCGCGTATTTCTCTGGAGCCCGACGACACGGTGATTTTCTCGTCCCGGATTATTCCTGGCAATGAACGTTCCATCGGAATGTTGCAAAACAGACTTGTTCGTTCCGGCGTTCGGGTGATGACGGAACGCGATCACTTCGTTCATGTATCGGGTCATCCGGCGCGCGACGAGTTGACCCGCATGTATCAACATGTGCGTCCGACCATCGCGGTGCCCGTGCATGGCGAGCTGCGGCATATGGCCGAACACGCCAATCTGGCGCGTGATTGTCAGGTCGGCCAGACTCTGGTCGGCGAGAACGGCTCGATGATGCGGCTGGCGCCCGGACCGGCGGAAATTGTCGATAACGTGCCGACCGGCAGGCTGGCTTTGGAAGGCAACCGGGTGGTGCCGCTGCATGGCGAGCTGGTGCACGGACGCAAACGGGCGCTGTGGAACGGCAGTGCGGTGATGACTGTGGTCCTGAACGAAGCGGGAAAGCTGGCCGCTGAACCGATGCTGACGACGACAGGCGTGCTGGAAGAAGGCGATACTGAGCTGGAAGAACAGGTTATCGAAGCGGCGCGTGCCGCCCTTGATGATATTCCCGATGGCGAGCCCGACGAGGTCGTCGGTGAAGTGGTGCGTATTGCTGTCAGACGTTTCTTCCGTGAACGGCTCGACAAAAAACCCGTAACACAGATACATTTACTGAGGGTATAGGAACAGGAACGCGCCATGATTGGAAAACTCAACCACGTTGCTATTGCGGTGCCGAACCTTGTGGCCGCCGCTGCGATTTATCGCGATGCGCTGGGCGGCAATGTATCGCCGCCGGTCGATCAGCCTGATCATGGGGTGACCGTCGCCTTTGTTGAATTGCCCAACACCAAGGTCGAGCTGTTGCAACCGCTGGGTGACAATTCCCCCATTCAGGGGTTCCTCGATAAAAACCCCAGTGGCGGCATGCACCACATGTGTTTTGAGGTCGAAGACATTCTTGTTGCCCGTGACCGGCTGGTATCGGAGGGCGCACGTGTGCTGGGCAACGGCGAGCCGAAAATTGGCGCGCATGACAAACCGGTGCTGTTCCTGCACCCGAAAGATTTTTCCGGCACTCTTATTGAGTTGGAACAGGCGTGAACTGGTACTGCGACGTTGCCATCGGCGACCCGCTGCATGGTCCTTATCACGACGATGAATACGGCCTGCCACGCGATGGCGAGGCGGTGCTGTTCGAACTGTTGGCGCTGGAGATTTTTCAGGCCGGTCTGTCGTGGGAGCTGATGCTGAAAAAGCGCCCAAACTTCTTCAAGGCATTCGACGGCTTCGATGTCGACACGGTGGCTGCTTACGGTGATGAGGATACAGCGCGTTTGCTTGGTGACGCCGGGATTGTCCGCAATCGTCTGAAAATCGCCTCGATCATAGAAAACGCCAAACGCATTCAGGCGATGCGTGACAGCCACGGCGGGTTCGCTGAATTTCTGGTTGCCCATCATCCAATGCCAAAATCGGGTTGGGTCAAGCTGTTCAAGAAAACCCTGAAATTTACCGGTGGTGAAATCGTCAACGAATTCCTGATGAGCCTTGGATACCTGCCCGGCGCCCATCGCCCTGACTGTCCGGCCCATGCCCGCATTATCAAAGCCAAACCACCGTGGATGCGGGTCGATGCCTCGATTTACGACGAGTAATCATCGTTGCAGTGCCGACGGCCATCGCATAAAGTCCGCCAACCACACTTTTTCGCATACTTGAGGCCCGTTTCATGCGTTTGTCCGCCTATTTTCTGCCGACCCTGAAGGAAACCCCGACCGAGGCGAAAATTTCCTCGCATCGCCTGATGCTGCGCGCTGGCATGATCCGTCAATCCAGCGCCGGTATTTATTCGTGGTTGCCACTGGGCCTGAAGGTTCTGAACAAGATCGGCGAAATCGTGCGCGAGGAACAGGACGCCATCGGCTGTCATGAAATGCTGATGCCGACGATTCAGCCCGCCGACCTGTGGCGCGACAGTGGCCGTTACGACGATTATGGCCCTGAAATGCTGCGCATTCGCGACCGCCATGACCGCGACATGCTGTACGGCCCGACCAACGAGGAACAGATCACCGAAATTTTCGCCGGTTCCGTGAAAAGCTATCGCGACGTTCCGCAGATGCTTTATCACATCCAGTGGAAATTCCGCGACGAGGTCCGCCCGCGCTTCGGTGTTATGCGGGGCAGGGAGTTCCTGATGAAGGATGCCTATTCCTTCGACATGGATTTTGACGGGGCGCGCAATTCCTATAACAAAATGTTCGTGGCTTACCTGAAGACCTATGAACGGTTGGGGCTGAAAGCGATACCCATGGCGGCTGATCCCGGCCCCATCGGCGGCGACATGAGCCACGAATTCATGATCCTGGCCGATACTGGCGAAAGCGAGATCGCTTGTCATAAGGGTTTTGTCGATAACGACTGGCTGGAAACGGCGGGCGACGATCTGCAAACAACGGTCGATACCTTCACCGAAAAATACGCAGCGACGGATGAGAAACGCGATACCGATGCGGAAGCGGCGCTGGGTGACGATCTGGTGACGGCACGCGCCATTGAAGTCGGACACATTTTCTATTTCGGCAAAAAGTATTCTGAAAAACTGGGTGCCATTGTTACCGATTCTGACGGCAACAACATCACCGTCGAGATGGGGTCATACGGCATTGGCGTGTCGCGTCTGGTCGGTGCCATCATCGAGGCATCGCACGACGAGGCCGGCATCATCTGGCCCGACAGCGTTGCTCCGTTCCGGGTCGGCCTGATCAACCTGAAGGTATCTGATGATGAATGTGTCACGGCGTGCGACGACCTGTATGCAAGGTTGACGACCGCAGGTATTGACACTTTGTACGACGATCGTGATACCCGCGCCGGTGCCAAGTTCGCCGATATGGATTTGATCGGACTGCCCTGGCAACTGGCGATTGGCCCGCGCGGCATCAAGAACGGCGTTATTGAAGTCAAGAACCGCAAGACCGGCGAGCGTCAGGAACTGAGCGTCGATGATGCCATGAACCTGTTGGGGGTTTGAGCTAAACAATGTTCACCCGCTTTGAATTCATGGTTTCCATGCGCTACCTTCGGGCCCGGCGTCAGGAGGGCTTTATTTCAGTCATCGCCTGGTTCTCGCTGCTTGGCATTGCACTGGGTGTCGCCACGTTGATTATCGTAATGGCGGTGATGAACGGTTTCCGTGAAGAACTGCTGGATCGTATTCTGGGGATCAATGGCCATCTGAGTGTCTATGGAACGACGGAAAAGCTGACCGGCTATGACAACCTTGCCGACAGGATCAAGGCCATCAACGGTGTCGTTGATGTCAATCCGCTGATCGAAGGCCAGGTCATGGTCAGCGCTGGCAAGGCCGCCCAGGGCGCTATCGTCAGGGGCTTTAAAAAAGACGATCTTCTGGACCGCGAGATTATTACCAAAAACATTATCGGCGGCTCGATGGATCTACTCGATTCCGATAGCATCATCATGGGCAGCCGTCTGGCCCGGAAGCTGGGGCTGGGTATCGGCCATAAGGTGACACTGATTTCACCGAAGGGAAATATCACCGCCTTTGGCACGGTGCCACGCATGCGCGCCTATAAACTGGCGGCGACGTTTAACATTGGTATGTACGAATATGATTCCGGTTTTATCTTCATGCCGATGGAAACCGCACAGGTCTATTTCAAATACCCCGGCGCAGTGACCAATCTGGAGGTCTTTGTCGACGACCCGGACGATGCCATTGCCATTGGCCGTCAAATTCCGGGGATAACGGACATACCGCTGCGTATCCACGACTGGCAACGGGTCAATTCCAGTTTCTTCAACGCCATTCAGGTGGAACGCAACGTCATGTTCCTGATCCTGACACTGATTATTGTGGTCGCCGCCTTCAACATCATTTCGTCGATGATTATGTTGGTGAAGGACAAGGGCCACGACATTGCCATCCTGCGGACCATGGGGGCGACGCGGGGGTCGGTGATGCGCATTTTCTTTCTGAGTGGTGCATCGGTGGGTGTTATCGGCACCATGGCCGGGGTGGGGCTAGGGCTATCGTTTGCAAACAACATCGAGGCCATTCGCCAGTTCATTCAAGGGCTGACCGGAACCGATCTTTTTGCCGCCGAAATTTATTTCCTGTCGCAGCTTCCGGCGGTCGTCGACCCAGGTGAAGTGGTTGCCGTCGTCTTGATGGGGCTTGGCCTGTCGTTCCTGGCGACGCTGTATCCTTCATGGCGGGCGGCGCGCATCGATCCGGCTGAGGCATTGCGATATGAGTAACGTTACCCTGCAACTGAACGGCATCGGACGAACCTTTCGGCAAGGCAAGTCGCGGCTTGAGGTTCTGCGTGACGTTGATCTGACCCTGAATGCGGGCGAGATCGTGGCCCTTGTCGGGCCCAGTGGATCGGGCAAATCTACCCTGTTGCATATTGCCGGGCTGCTGGAAAAGCCCGACGCCGGAGATATAGCCATTTGCGGCGAAGCGGCAACCCAGCTTGATGACGATGCCCGCACCCGTCTGCGCCGCCATCACATGGGATTTGTCTATCAATACCATCACTTGTTGCCGGAATTCACGGCACTGGAAAACATCGCCATCCCGCAGATTATCGCCGGTTCACCAAGGCGCGAAGCCAAGGGCCGCGCCGCAGAGATGCTCGAATGGCTGGGGCTTTCTGAACGCGCGACGCATCGACCGGCACGCCTGTCGGGCGGCGAGCAGCAACGGGTTGCCATCGGTCGGGCGTTGGCCAATGCGCCGAAACTTTTGCTGGCCGACGAGCCGACGGGCAATCTGGACCCCCACACGGCGGGCGATGTCTTTGATGTTCTGATCCAGTTGGTGCGCGGAGCCGGTCTGGCGGCATTGATCGCCACCCACAACCCGGACCTGGCGGCACGTATGGACCGCACGGTCACTCTGGACGACGGGCATCTGGTCTAAAACTGCGCTTTCAGCGCTTTCTTGAACTTTCGATCTTTCTTGATTTTGATTTCGCGTTTCAGGGCCTCGCCATGGTCCATGGGGCCTTCGGTATGGACGGGAATCCAAGGTCCGCGCCCGCGGGTGAACTTGGCCCCGATGCCGTCGTTGTGGGCGGCAATGCGGGCATTGATATCCTTGGCGATGCCGGTATACAGAATCCCCTTGGGATTGCGCGCGATATAGAGGTGCCATTCTTTGGACATGGAAAGTTTTACCATGTTTTCCACATAGAAGTGGGCCGGTTGATATGGAATCATTGGGCATGGAAGATTCCCCGACCCACGCCGGTTTTGTTCATTTGCGGGTTCACACCGCCTATTCCCTGTCAGAAGGGGCGATCCGGATTCCACAACTGATCGATATGTGTCGGGATTACGCCATGCCGGCGGTCGCCATCACCGATACGGACAACCTGTTCGGCGGACTGGAATTTTCCGCTGCCTGTGCCGGGGGCGGAGTGCAGCCGATTATCGGCTGTCAGGTAAAGCTGCAACGCCAGCGCAAGGGCGATGCCAGACCGGGGCACGTTGTTGCGGACGCTACCGACAATTTGGTGCTGCTGGTCAAGGACGAAGAAGGCTATGGCAATCTTCTGAAATTGTTGGGCCAGGCCTATCTGGGTCATGCCGATGAAGACGACGGGCCGCTGGAACCGCACGTCACGCTGGATGACCTGAAAAGCCATGCCGCCGGTCTGATTGCGCTCAGCGGTGGCCCCGAAGGGCCGGTCGGCAACCTGCTGGTGAACGGGCAGGACGATGATGCAGAAAAACTGACGCAAACCCTGTCCGATATTTTTCCAGGCTGCTTTTATATCGAGATCATGCGTCACGGGCTGGATGCGGAAAAACGCACCGAAGCGAAGTTCATCGACCTTGCCTATACGTTTGACCTGCCGCTGGTCGCCACCAACGAAGCGTTCTTTACCAGCCCCGATATGTACGAGGCCCATGATGCCCTGTTGTGCATTGCCGCCGGAGCTTATGTCTCGCAAGCCGAACGCCGCCGCCTGAGTCGCCAGCATTATTTCAAGTCGGCCGAAGAAATGCAGGCGCTGTTTGCCGACTTGCCGGAAGCCATCGACAACACGTTGGTCATTGCCCGACGCTGCGCCACCATGATCGATACCATCGATCCAATCCTGCCGCCGTATGACTGTGGCGAGGGGCGGGGTGAGCCCGATGAATTGAAGGCCCAGTCCGAAGCCGGGCTGGAACTGCGCCTCGAGGTCGCTGTCTATACGCCAGATATGACGGACGAGGAAAAGGCCGCCGCCGCCAAGCCCTATCGTGAACGGCTGGAATATGAACTGGGCGTCATTACCGATATGGGCTTTCCTGGATATTTCCTGATCGTTGCCGACTTTATTCACTGGTCCAAGGAACGCGGCATTCCCGTCGGGCCGGGCCGTGGTTCGGGCGCCGGTTCAGTCGTCGCCTGGGCATTGACCATTACCGACCTTGACCCGCTTCGCTGGGGGTTGCTGTTCGAACGTTTCCTTAATCCGGAACGTGTATCGATGCCTGATTTCGATATCGATTTCTGTCAGGACCGGCGCGACGAAGTCATTCGTTACGTGCAGGATAAGTATGGTCGCGACCGTGTCGCCCAGATCATTACCTTCGGTAAATTGCAGGCCCGGGCCGTGTTGCGCGATGTTGGCCGGGTGCTGGAAATGCCTTATGGGCAGGTCGACCGCATCTGCAAGCTGGTACCGAACAACCCGGCCGACCCGGTGACGTTGCAACAGGCGATCGAGTCGGAAAAACAGTTTCGCGAGGAAATCGATGCTGACGAAACCGTCGGCAAGCTTGTCGAGACCGGCCTGAAACTGGAGGGGCTGTACCGTCATGCATCGACCCACGCCGCCGGTGTGGTCATCGGCGACAGGCCGTTGGATGAACTGATCCCGCTGTATCGCGACCCCAGGTCCGACATGCCGGTGACCGGCTTTAACATGAAGTTCGTTGAAAAAGCCGGGTTGGTGAAGTTCGACTTTCTGGGCCTGAAGACGCTGACCGTTCTCGACAAGGCGGTCAAACTGGTCGCCGATCACGGGGTCGAGGTCGATCTTGCGACAATCCCGCTGGACGATAAGAAAACATTCAAGATGTTGGCACGTGGCGAGACCATCGGCGTGTTCCAGTTGGAAAGTGTCGGTATGCGCGATGTGCTGACGCGCCTGAAAGCCGATACCTTCGAAGATATCATCGCTGTCGTCGCGTTGTATCGTCCCGGCCCGATGGAAAATATCCCGAGCTATATCGCACGTAAGCACGGCCAAGAAGATCCCGATTACCTGTATCCGACGCTGGAAGGCATCCTGAAGGAAACCTTCGGCATCATGATCTATCAGGAACAGGTCATGCAGATCGCCCAGGAACTGTCCGGCTTCACGTTGGGCAATGCTGACCTGCTGCGCCGCGCCATGGGCAAGAAAGATCAGGCGGAAATGGATCGGCAGCGTCATACCTTCGTTGACGGTGCCAAGGCCAAAGGTGTGCCCGAAGGTCAGGCATCAATGATCTTCGATCAGGTCAACAAGTTCGCAGGTTACGGCTTCAACAAATCCCACGCCGCGGCCTATGCGCTGGTCGCTTATCAGACAGCATGGTTCAAGGCTAATTACCCGGTCGAATTTATGGCGGCCTCGATGACGCTGGACCTGGGCAACACCGACAAGCTGAACCTGTTCCGCCAAGAACTGGGGCGGCTGAAAATTCCGTTGCTGGGTCCCGACATCAATGCATCGGGGGCCGAATTCAGGGTCGAGGAGGCTACAGATGGGGCAGGGGTGCGCTACGCGCTGGCGGCGATCAAGAATGTCGGCGAGGCGGCGATGGCGGCCCTGGTCGCCGAGCGCGAAGAAAACGGAGCGTTTGCAGACGTCGGTAATTTCACCGACCGGGTCGATTCCAGAGTCGTGAATAAGCGCCAGCTTGAAAACCTCGTTCGCGCCGGGGCGTTTGATCAGATCAACTCGAACCGGCGGCAGTTGTTCAATGGCATCGAGACTATCCTGCGTCATGCCAGTGCGGCGGCCAACGACCGTGACAGCAACCAGATTGGCCTGTTCGGGGGTGAAGAGGCGCCGATGCCGCAGATCACCTTGCCTGAAACGGCGGATTATTCCCCGACCGAACGGATGCGCGAAGAATTTGATGCGGTTGGTTTTTATCTCAGCGGTCACCCGCTGGATGCCTATGGCAAAAGCCTTGAGAAGATCAAGGCACGCCCGTCAGCGGAAATCATCCGCGAAGGCCATCCCGGACCGGTGAATTTGGCCGGGACCGTGATTTCCAAGCGTGAACGCACGTCGGGCAAGGGCAACCGCTATGCCTTTGTTCAGTTGTCTGACGCCAGCGGCATTTATGAAATCATCGTATTTTCTGACGTGCTGGCCAATTGCCGGGATCTGTTGGAGCCGGGAAGTTCCTTGTTTATCAAAGGCAACGTCAAGTTCGAGGGCGAACAGCCGAGTTTTAGCGCCAACGGTATCGAGGCACTGGATGCGGTAGCGTCGCGCGCCGCACCGGGGTTGTTGGTGTCGCTGTCATCTGAACAGCCGATAGAGGCCCTGAGCAAAGTACTGAAGGATGCAAACGGTGGACGTGGACGCGGCGAAGTGCTGGTCGTTGTAAATCTTGAAGACGGTCGCGAGGTCGAAATCGACCTTCAGGGGGGCTTCGCCATTACCCCGGAAATCCGCCATCAGGTGCAGTCCATCCCCGGCATCGGGGATGTCCGGGAAATCTAGGCATATATGGTGTCCTGCGGGGCAACGCCTCTTTGTCTAAGAGCCGCCATACGCTGGAAGTCAGATTAAACTTTCTACAGGAGTCTTGTTTGCGCGCTGTGCGGCGAGGATTCTGGAAGTCAGGTTTAACTTTTGACAGGAGCCCTGTTTTCTCCTTGCTTTTCCTCATCTGCGGGGGTATTTAACCGCTTCACACACGGTCATTAGATCGTGATTTCACACGTGGGCTTGCGGCCCCGGCGCAAATTCGCCGGTTTAAAAGTCGCTCCGGTGTCCGGACTTTTCGGACGACGCCCGCGGAGGATTAACCGGAAAAGGAAGGAGCCATCATGGCTATCCCTACGTTTACCATGCGTCAGCTGTTGGAAGCTGGCGTTCACTTTGGACATAGTACCCGCCGCTGGAACCCGAAAATGGGTCCGTACATCTTTGGTGTGCGCAACGGCATTCACATTATCGATTTACAGCAGTCCGCACCGATGATGCATCGTGCGATGTCTGCCGTTCGCGACACTGTCGCTGGCGGTGGCCGTGTTCTGTTTGTTGGCACCAAGCGTCAGGCATCTGAACGCGTCGCCGAAGCCGCCAAGCGTTGCGGACAATATTACGTTAACCATCGTTGGCTCGGCGGCATGCTGACCAACTGGCAGACGGTGTCGAAGTCGATCCGTCGCCTGCGTGATCTTGATGTGCAGTTGGACGCGGAAGATTCCGGACTGACGAAAAAGGAACTACTGCAATTGACCCGCGAGCGCGACAAGCTGGAACGCACGCTGGGCGGCATTAAGGAAATGGGCGGCAAGCCCGACGTCATGGTTGTTATCGATACCAACAAGGAAGCCATCGCCGTTGCCGAAGCCAATCGTCTTGGCATTCCGGTCGTTGGCGTGATCGATTCCAACAGCTCGCCTGATGGCATCGACTTCCCGATCCCCGGTAACGATGATGCGCTTCGCGCTGTCACCACCTATTGCGATTTGCTTAGCGGTGCCGTTCTTGACGGTATCCAGGCCGAAGCGGTTGCGTCCGGTGTTGATACGGGTGCCGCCGATGTAGCCCCGGCGGAAGACCTGAGCAAGCCTGCTGAAGAAGCAAAGCCTGAGAAAGCCAAGGCAGAGAAGGCTCCGGCAAAGGAAGCCAAGGCAGAGGAAGCCAAGGCAGAGGAAGTCAAGGCAGAGGAAGCCAAGGCAGAGGAAGCCAAGGCAGAGGAAGCACCGGCTGAAGCCGCTAAAACGGAAGAAGCCCCGGCTGCATCCACCTGATTTTCTCGAGTTGCATAACCTTTTGAAGAAGTGAGGATGAGAGATGGCTGAAATTACCGCCAGTCTGGTCAAAGAACTGCGTGATACGTCCGGTGCCGGCATGATGGATTGCAAAAAGGCACTGAGCGAAACCAATGGCAATCTGGAAGAAGCCGTCGACTGGCTTCGCACCAAGGGTATAGCCGGTGCCGCCAAGAAATCCGGACGCATCGCGTCGGAAGGTCTGGTCGGTGTTGTCGTTGACGGCAACCGTGGGGCCACCGTCGAGGTTAATTCGGAAACCGATTTCGTCGCCCGTAATGACGAATTCCAGGGTTTCGTTACCGACGTCAGCAAGTTGGCTCTCGATGCCGGTGACATTGATGCGTTGAAGGCCGCGAGCTATCCCGGAACGGACGCCAACGTTGAAACACGCCTGACCGACATGATCGCGACCATTGGCGAAAATATGAACCTGCGTCGCGTCGAAACCCTGAGCGTCGATAACGGCGTCGTGGTTTCCTATGTTCACAACGCCATCAATAGTGGCCTGGGCAAAATCGGAGTTCTGGTCGGCCTGTCTTCGGACGTTGGGGCTGACAAGCTGGAGCCTTTGGGCAAGCAACTGGCCATGCATGTGGCGGCTGCCAATCCGCAGTCGGTATCGCGTGATGATCTGGACCCCGACACGCTGGAACGCGAACGTCAGGTGCTGATCGAACAGGCCCGTGAATCCGGCAAGCCTGAAGAGATTATCGAAAAGATGATCGAAGGCCGTATTCGCAAGTTCTTCGAAGAAGTCTGTCTGCTGGATCAGACCTATGTGATCGACGGCGAAAGCAAGGTTTCCAAGGTTCTTGAAGATGCATCCAAAGAGCTGGGAGGCGATGTTGCGCTTTCCGGATTCGTTCGTTTCGCCCTTGGCGAAGGCATCGAGAAAAAACAGGAAGATTTTGCGGAAGAAGTCGCCGCTGCTGCTGGCAGCTGAGCACCCTTTCAGATACCGCGGGCGAGGCAAAAACGACACCTCGCCCTGTGGTGTCAGGGTGGGCCATGGTGTAAGATCGCCCGGGAATCATTCTAGCCATTAATTTCCGGAATCTGCGTGATATGTCGACGAAGCCAAAATACAAGCGTGTTCTTCTAAAACTGTCCGGTGAGGGGTTGATGGGGCCGAAGGAATTCGGCCTTGATACCGAAACCGTCGAGAGGATCGCCGACGAGATTGCCGTCGTCCATAAAATGGGCGTCGAGGTCTGTCTGGTAATCGGGGCGGGTAATATATTTCGCGGTATTTCCGGGGCGGCTGCCGGAATTGAGCGGACCAGCGCCGATTATATGGGAATGCTGGCAACCGTGATTAATGCGATTGCCGTGCAAAGCGTTCTCGAGGGCAAGGGGGTTCCGACCCGAGTGATGTCGGCAATTCCGATGGCAACCGTATGCGAACCCTACATCAAGCGCCGCGCCGACCGCCATCTGGACAAGGGCCGGGTGGTGATCTTTGCCGCCGGTACCGGCAATCCGTTTTTTACCACCGATACGGCGGCTGCCCTCAGGGGCGTGGAAATGGGGTGCGATGCATTGTTGAAGGGAACCCAGGTCGACGGAGTCTACAGTGCAGACCCGAAGACGACCCCGGATGCCGAACGCTATGACAAACTTTCCTATCAGGATGTCCTGACCCGCAATCTTCGGGTTATGGATACGTCTGCCATTGCATTGGCGCGTGAAAACGACGTTCCGATCGTCGTCTTTTCCATTCATACGCCGGGCGCCTTTGCCGAGGTTGTAAACGGCGATGGGTTGTTTACGATTATTGCTGCGGACGCTTAAAGCGGACGAAGACGAAGCCAGGGGAGATTAAGACGATGACTGCACCGGACATCAAAGAGACCAAGAAGGATATCACCCGCCGTATGGATGGCGCTGTAGAGGTCCTGCATTCTGAATTTGCCGGTCTGCGCACGGGGCGTGCTGCGGCCAGTTTGATCGAACCGGTCACGGTCGAGGCCTATGGCTCGGCAATGCCGATGAGCCAGGTTGGCACTATTGGCGTTCCCGAACCGAGAATGTTGAGTGTTCAGGTCTGGGACAAGGGGCTGGTGAAGGCGGTTGAGAAGGCGATTATGGATGCTGGTCTTGGCCTGAACCCCAGTGTCGATGGTCAACTGGTCAGAATTCCAATCCCGGCGCTGACTGAAGAACGCCGCATCGAGCTTACCAAGGTTGCGGGCAAGTACGCCGAAGAGGCGCGTGTTGCAGTTCGCAACGTTCGCCGTCACGCCATGGATGAATTGAAAAAGGCGGAAAAAGACGGCGATATCTCGGAAGATGCACATCATGAATATCACCAGGACGTACAAGATATTACCGATGAATTTATCACAAAAATAGATGACACCCTGTCCCATAAGGAACAGGAAATCATGCAGGTCTGATGGCTTAAATGAATTTGACAGATCCCCTTAAAAGCGACCAGCAGTCGGGAGGTGATGAAGCCACCCCGCCGGTTCATGTCGCCATCATTATGGATGGCAATGGTCGCTGGGCAAGAAGCCGCAATATGCCGCGCGCAGCCGGACACCAACGCGGTGCGCAAGCCGTCAAAAAGGCAATCAATGCGGCTGTCGATGCGGGTGTGTCATACCTGACGCTCTACGGTTTTTCGTCGGAAAACTGGAAGCGTCCGAGTGACGAAATCAACGACCTGATGGGGTTGCTGCGTTTTTATTTGAAAAGCGAGATTAGCAATCTGCACAAGGAAGGGGTCCGGGTGTGTGTTATTGGCGACAGGGAGCGACTTGAAAAAGACATCGTCGATCTGATTAATGATGCAGAGGAAAAAACAGCCACCAACGTGGGACTGACCCTGACCATTGCATTGAGTTATGGCGGTCGCGAAGAGCTGACCCACGCCGCCCGGGAGCTTGCCCGCAAGGTCGAGGCCGGAGGGTTGGGCGCCGATGATATTGATGAAAACCTGTTCGCCGATGAGCTTTACACAGCCGGAATTCCGGACCCGGATATCCTGATCAGGACCAGCGGCGAGAAGCGCATCAGTAATTTTCTGCTCTGGCAATTGGCCTATGCGGAATTCGTGTTCGTCGATGTCTTGTGGCCTGATTTCAGCGAACAGGATTTCGCCTCGGCCATTACCGAGTACAACCGGCGCGAAAGGCGCTACGGCGCAACCGGTGGCTGACAGTCAAATCCGTATTCTGCTGACCCGCACCCTGTCCGCACTGGTGATGATTCCACCTGTGTTGGCGGCGATTTGGTATGGCTCCCCGTATTTTGAAATTCTTGTCGCCGTCGCCATCGTCATTATGGCGTGGGAATGGCTGGGGATGACGAGCGGAGCGGCCAATCGACTTGGCTGGTTGGCTTTCGGGGGCGTTTATATCGTTGCGCCATCGTTGGCGTTGATCTGGTTGCGAACCGGCGAAGACCCGGGCATGGGCCGCGATACGGTGGTCTGGCTGTTCGTGCTGGTGTGGGCGGCGGACATCGGGGCGTATGCTGCGGGGCGGACCATTGGCGGGCCAAAGCTGGCACCGGCGATCAGTCCCAACAAGACATGGGCCGGGTTGTTCGGCTGCATTGCCGCATCGGCGGCGGCAGGCGTGGCGACGGCAGATTATTTCGGCCACACAGACCTGTATGGCGTGGCCATGATCAGCGGCTTTGTTGGCATGCTGTCACAAGCTGGAGACCTGTTTGAATCATCGGTCAAACGGCGGTTCGACCGCAAGGATTCCAGCCATTTGATTCCCGGACACGGGGGGCTTCTGGATCGCGTCGATGGTCTGTTGGCGGCGGCGTTCGCAGTAGCATTGATCGGTTACGCCAACGAGGGCAATATGGCGTTATGGCCATGAGTCAAAGTCAATCAACAGCCCAGACGCTTGTCAAAGAAGCACCCGACGTGCGCTCGGTGAGCATCCTTGGGTCGACCGGTTCGGTCGGCTCGAACACGGTCGATCTGGTCAAACGGTCCCCGGAACGCTTTAGTGTCGAGGCCTTGAGCGCCAACAGAAACGTAGCTGCACTGGCCGAACAGGCTTTGTTGTTGAAACCGAAACTGGCCGTTGTCGCCGATGAAAGCGCCTATCAAGACCTGAAAGCGGCCCTGTCGGGTTCCGGCATTGAGGTCGCGGCGGGGACAGATGCCGTGCTGGAAGCCGCATCCCGACCGTCGGATTGGCTGATGGCGTCGATTGTCGGCACCGCCGGTCTGGCCCCGACCCTGAAAGCCGTCGAGCGCGGCGCTATCGTCGGTCTTGCCAACAAGGAATGTCTGGTTTCGGCAGGCGACGTTATGATCAAGGAGATCGAGCGCCACGGTGCGACGCTGATCCCTGTTGATTCCGAACACAGCGCTATCTATCAGGTCTTTGATTTTGACGACCCGTCGAAGGTCGCGCGTATTATCCTGACGGCATCTGGCGGCCCGTTCCGCGAGAAAAGCCGCGATGAAATGGCCGATATGACGCCTGAACAGGCCGTCGCTCACCCGAATTGGGACATGGGGGCGAAGATTTCCATCGATTCAGCGACGATGATGAACAAGGGGCTGGAATTGATTGAGGCTTACCACCTGTTCCCGGTGCCTGAGGAAAAAATTGAAATTCTGGTGCATCCACAATCGGTGGTGCACAGCATGGTCGATTATGTCGATGGCTCGGTTCTGGCGCAGTTGGGCGCGCCTGACATGCGGACCCCCATCGCCTATGCGTTGGGCTGGCCCGCCCGAATGGAAACTCCGGTCGAACGCCTGGATTTGGCCGAAATCGGGTCGCTGGACTTTGAAGCGCCGGATACCGATAAGTTCCCGGCTCTCAGATTGGCGCGCGAGGCCTTGATAAAGGGCGGAAACGCACCTACATCGTTGAATGCAGCCAATGAAATTGGCGTAGCGGCCTTCCTGAATGGGCGCATTGGATTTTTGGATATTATTTCGATTGTTGAAAAAACACTGGAAAAATCCCAGATATCCGATTTGGGCACCATTGACGATGTTTTGGCAGCCGATGCAACGGCTCGTGACATTGCCGCCGGTCTCGTCTAAACAGACGCACCGAGTAGAGATTTCAATCTAGAAAAAACGGATTCAGTTTCTTGGATATCATTATCGATTACGTCATTCCCTTTTTGGTCATCCTGACCATTCTGGTTTTTGTTCATGAACTAGGGCATTACTGGGTTGCGCGGCGCAACAATGTGCGTGTCGAGGTGTTTTCCATTGGCTTTGGCCCGGAAATGTTCGGCTTCAACGACAGCCACGGCACCCGTTGGAAGTTCAGCGCCATACCGCTTGGCGGTTACGTCAAGATGTTTGGCGAGGGCGATACCATCGAAGAAGAAGAAAAGGAAGAAGAGCGTCCGCTGACACCGGAAGAAATCGCCGTTTCCTTTCATCACAAGCGTTTAGGGCAGCGTTCAGCCATTGTTGCTGCGGGCCCGATTGCCAATTTTTTGTTTGCGATCATCGTCCTAGCCGGACTTTATGGCGTTGCCGGTGTTCCGGCACCGCTTGCCGGGGTTGGCACGGTTCAGCCCGATAGCGCTGCCGCTGCTGCTGATATGCGCCCTGGCGACCGGATTGTTGAAATATCCGGCCAACCGGTGAAATGGTTCAAGGATATGCGGGCGATTGTCATGGATAGTCCTGCGATGGTTTTGACCTTGCAGATCATTCGGGACGACGCCGAAATTTCCATTAAAGTGACTCCTACGGCCAAAACCGTTGGTGGGGATGGTGGAACGAGCCGCGAAATAGGCATTCTGGGCGTCACGCCGCACGCCGATATGATTGAATATGAAAGTGTTTCTCCGTTTCGGGCCCTGGTCCTGGGGGCAGAGCGCACTTATGGCCTGACAATGATGATTATGGGCAATATTGGCGAGATTCTGGGGGGTACACGCAGTTCCGATGAGCTTGGCGGAATCATTAAAATTGCCGATTTTTCGGGGCAAATGCTAGCCAGGGGCTGGGCTGACGCCTTTTTCTTCCTGGCCATGCTGTCTATCAATCTTGGGCTCATCAACTTCTTCCCGATTCCGATGCTGGATGGTGGACATCTTGTGTTTTATGCCGCTGAAGCCGTGTTGGGACGACCAATTGGTGCAAGGGTGCAAGAATACAGTTTTCGTTTCGGGCTGATTCTGATATTAATTCTAATGGTATACGTCAATTGGAATGACGTTGTGTCGTATCGGATATTAGAGTTCAATAACTAGAACCACCCAATCACACCACTCCATGGGGGGATTATGTTGAGGCGCTTGATTCGCGTCATAGGATTTGTTTGTTTGTTGCCGTTTCTTGGGCTTTCGTCGACGGATGTCGCGGCCCAGACGAATGGTGGCGGCGATTCCGTGCGCGAAATCATCGTTGAAGGCAGCCAGCGCATCGAACCGGGCACCATTTTGTCGTACATGCTGATCAAGGAAGGCGATCCGTTCGACGAACGACGGATTGACCGTTCCCTGAAAAGCCTGTTTGCCACCGGACTGTTCGCCGACGTCACCATGCGCCGACAGGGGACCGCATTGGTTGTCAATGTTCTTGAAAATCCGGTCATCAACCGGATTGCATTCGAGGGCAATTCGAAACTGGATGATGACGATATCAATGTTGAATTATCGCTTAGGCCGCGCGTTATCTATACCCGCACCAAGGTCCAGAATGATGTCAAACGGATCCTGACGCTGTATCGCCGCAAGGGACGTTTCGCCGCCACTGTCGAGCCGAAGGTTATTCAGCTTCCGCAAAATCGGGTCGATCTGGTCTTTGAAATAAACGAAGGCAAGTGGACGGAAGTGCGCAACATCCGTTTCTTGGGCAACCGTGAATACAGCGATGCCCGCCTGCGCGAGATCATCAGGACCCGGGAAACCCGTTGGTATCGCATCCTGTCATCTGACGATAACTATGACCCGGATCGCCTTGCCCTTGACCGGGAATTGATGCGCCGGTTCTACCTGTCCAATGGGTTTGCCGATTTCCGTGTGATTTCAGCTGTCGCCGAACTGACACCAGATCGAAAAGACTTTTTCATTACCTTCACCATCGAAGAAGGCAATCGCTACACCTTTGGCGACGTCGCAATGGATATCAAGCTGCGCGACCTGAAGGGCGAAGACATTGAGGATGTCATCGAGGTTGAATCAGAAGACTGGTTCGATTCAGAAGTCGTGGAGACGACAATTGACGATTTGACCGATGCCATTGGCACCCTTGGGTTTGCGTTTGTCGATATTCGCCCGAGAATTAACCGCAACCGTGAGGCCAAGACCATCGATGTGACCTTTGAGATTAATGAAGGTCCGCGGGTGTTCGTCGAGAAAATTGATATTGAAGGAAATGTCAGAACCGCAGACGAGGTCATCCGCCGGGAGTTCCGACTGGTCGAAGGAGACGCTTTCAATACCGCCAAGTTGAAACGGTCCAAGCAACGTCTAGAGGACCTGGATTTCTTTGAAACAGTCACGGTTGAACGGGTGCCCGGAAAAGAACCTGACAAGACATCAGTCAAGGTTGGTGTCGAAGAAAAGTCGACCGGGTCGCTGTCACTTGGGTTCGGGTTCTCGACGACCAGCGGTATTCTGGGTGATATCGGCATTACGGAACGTAACCTGCTTGGCCGTGGTCAGTATCTGAAATTGAAGACCCTGTTGTCGGCGACCGGAAGCCAGATCGACCTGAGCTTTACCGAGCCATACTTCATGGACCGCGACGTTGCAGCCGGATTTGGTGTTTTCCATACCACCACCGATCGACAGGATGTCAGCTCTTACGACACCCAACAGACAGGTGTTTCGCTGCGTATTGGGTACCCGATTACGGAAGACCTAAGGCAAAGCTGGAATCACACCATTAAACAATCAGAAGTCACGGATGTTCCGTCGACCGCTTCCATTTATGTCCAGGAAGCCGAAGGTGAATACATTGAATCCGTCCTTTCCCACGGCATCGCCCTTGATAAACGGGATAGTAAAACGCTTCCCACGAAAGGCTATATTCTGCGTATGAATAATGACGTGGCCGGGCTTGGCGGGGCGAAACGATATATGCGAAACGTCCTCAGTGGCGGTAAGTACTTCCCGATTTATGACCAGTGGGTGCTGTCTGTCGGCGGCAGCGCGGGCCATATATTCGGCATTGGCAAGGACGTTAGCTTGCTGGACAGGTTCTTTATTGGCGGTGATGACTTGCGCGGATTTGCGACATCCGGCGTTGGCCCAAGGGATGCGACGACCAAGGATGCGCTTGGCGGCGAATGGATGTACAAGGGCACCGTGCAGTTGAAATTTCCGTTGGGGCTGCCGGAAGAACTTGGCATTTCAGGCAAGTTATTTTCTGATTTCGGCAGCACCGGCAAGATCGACAGCACAACAGCAGACGTCAACGATACCGGAAGTATTCGCGCGTCTGTCGGAACCGGGCTTGAATGGGTGTCACCGTTCGGCCCCATCGCCATCGATTTTGGCTTCCCCGTTGTTAAAGAAAACTTTGACGAAACAGAGACCGTTCGAGTCAATTTCGGCACCAGATTCTAGGAGGCCATCGTGAAACATATATTCGCAGTATTTATGCTTGGTATATTTCTTGGAACCTCGCTGCCAGGCGCAGCCCTGGCGCAGGATGCCGGAGGAAAACTTAAAATTGCGGTGATCAACGTTGAGGCGATTCTTCGCAATGCTACCGCGGTGAAGAATATTCGCGAGCAAATCGGCAAATACAGAAAAACGTTCCAGGAAGAAATTCAGAAAGAAGAAGAGGCGCTTCGCAATGCCAATCAGGAGCTGGCTCGTCAACGCACGCTGCTTTCGTCCGAGGCGTTTACCGGAAAAAGGCGTGACTTTGAACAACAGGTTTCCCAGGTCCAGAAAATGGTTCAGGAACGCAAACTGAATCTCGACAAGGCTCAGGGTGAAGCCATGGGCAAGGTTCAGGATTCGCTGAATAAAATTATTACCAAGCTGTCTGAAGAACAGGGCATATCGCTTATTTTGCGTCGGGATCAGACCGTACTGGCGGTCAAGAGTCTGGAGATTACAGACGTTATTCTGAAACAACTCAACATGGTGCTGCCTAAGGTCAAGGTTGCCGATCTCGGAAAATAAATTGCCACTATTCTGGCGGGGCAAAAAAGGAAGATGACCGATCCCAGGTTCTATACGGTTGCCGGCCCCTTTACATTGGGTGAACTGGCCAAGATCACAGGGGCAGATATCGCCGAGGGCGTCAATTCGGACGCCCGTTATAGTGATGTTGCGCCGCTCAGCGAAGCGGGACCCGATGACATCAGCTTCCTTGATAACAAGAAATACGTAAACGATTTTACCAAGACCAAAGCCGGGGCGGTGATCGTGCATCCTGATCTCGCGTCAAAAGCGCCCGATGGGCTGGCGTTGTTGTTATCCCAAGAGCCTTATCGCGGCTATGCGCGAATCGCAAATGCGTTTTACCCTGTTCGGGAAGTGCAAACGGCGGAATCGGATGCGGCCTCTATTGACGAGACAGCGGTTATTGGCGAGGGATGCCAAATTGCCTCTGGCGTTGTTATTGGCCCAGACGTTGAAATTGGTAAGCAGTGCGTTATCGGGGCCAACACCGTTATTTGTAAAGGGGTTGTTGTTGGCGATGCGTGCAGCATCGGGTCATCGGTTACCCTTCAGTATTGTCAGATTGGTGACAATGCCATCATTCATACCGGTGTCAGGATAGGACAGGACGGTTTTGGTTTCGCTATGGGGGCAGAAGGGCACGTGAAAGTGCCGCAGCTGGGACGAGTGATTATCGGCGATGATGTTGAAATCGGTGCCAATTCGACCATTGATAGGGGCACTGGTCCGGACACGGAAATCGGGTCTGGAACAAAAATTGATAACCTTGTGCAGTTGGGCCATAACGTCAAACTGGGACGCAGCTGCATTCTTGTTTCGCAGTCTGGAGTTTCCGGTTCTACTGTGCTTGGGGATTTCGTCGTCGTTGGCGGACAGGTCGGTATAGCCGGTCATCTGACAATAGGCAGTGGCGTGCAAATTGCTGCGAAAAGTGGCGTTATGCGCGATATTGAACCCGGTGGTAAGGTCGGAGGCTATCCGGCAAAACCCTTTACGCAGTGGATGCGTAGTCTGGCGTTAATCGATAAACTGGTAAAAACGAGGGGCAAATAGACGTGTCGAAGGAAAATTCACAAGACAACGAAATTGATATCGTCCGGGTTATGGAAATGATCCCGCATCGCTATCCGTTCCTGATGATCGACAGGGTTGTCGATGTTGTTCCCGACGAAAGCGCTGTTGGTATCAAGAACGTCACCATCAACGAGCCGTTCTTTCAGGGGCATTTCCCTGGACATCCGGTATTTCCGGGCGTGTTGATTATTGAATCAATGGCCCAGACCGCAGCAGTGCTGGTGGTTAAGACCATGGGTGCAGAGTCAGAAGGAAAACTGGTTTATTTCATGTCCGTCGATCAGGCCCGATTCAGGAAACCGGTAACCCCCGGCGACACCATGAATATTATTGTCGAGAAGGTCCGCAATCGTGGCAATGTCTGGAAATTCAAGGGCAAGGCCATGGTCGGCGATACGTTAATGGCGGAAGCGACATTTTCCGCAATGATTGTGGATGGTGAATAATATGACTGATATTCATGCAACAGCCATCGTGGCTGACGCCGCCGAGATCGGTGAAAACGTCTCTATTGGCCCTTACTGCATTGTTGGTGGGGATGTGAAGCTGGCCGATGGTGTCGAGCTTTTATCCCATGTGGTTGTCGATGGTGATACCAGCATCGGGGCCAACACTCGGATTTTCCCGTTTGCGTCCATTGGGCTGCAGCCTCAGGACCTGAAATACGATGGCGAGGCTTCGCGGCTGGAAATTGGCTGCAATAACGTTATTCGAGAACATGTCACCATGAACCCCGGTACCGATGGCGGCGGCCTGCTGACGACGGTCGGCAACAACTGTCTGTTCATGGTCGGTGCCCATGTCGCCCATGACTGTCACGTTGGCGATCATGTAATTTTGGTCAATAACGCGACCCTCGGTGGGCATGTGAATATTGATGAATGGGCTATTATCGGTGGTTTGTCAGCGATCCATCAATTTGTTCGAATTGGTCGTCACGCCATGATCGGCGGTATGTCGGGCATTGAAAACGATGTCATTCCCTATGGCTCGGTGATCGGCAACCGGGCTCGTTTGCAGGGCCTAAACGTGGTTGGTCTGAAACGACGTAACTTTGATCGCGAAACCATCCATGCGCTCAGAAATGCCTATCGTCTGATGTTTGCACCCGAAGGAACCATGGCCGAACGTATGGACGATGTCGCTGAAATGATGAGCGAAATCGAACCGGTAATGGAAATCGTCGATTTCATCCGCGCGGAATCATCGCGCTCTATCTGCCAGCCCAATCTGGAAGATGCCGCCTAAACTCGGCATCCTGGCAGGTGGCGGCGAGCTGCCGTCACGCCTTGTGGAACACTGCCGGAATACCGGCCGCGAGGTCTTCGTCATTGCCTTTGAAGGGCAGACGTTACACGAAAGCGTGCAATCCGTTGATCATCAGTGGGTTCGACTTGGAGCCGCCGGCACCAGCCTGAAGGCGCTTAAAAGTGCGGGCGTCAAGGAACTGGTCATGGCCGGGGCCATTCGACGGCCGAGCCTTGGCGAGCTGCGTCCCGACATGTGGGCGACAAAGTTCTTTGCCAAATCCGGGGCGGCGTCGCTTGGCGACGACGGCCTGTTGTCCGCCATCGTTAAACTGCTGGAACAGGAAGGCTTCAGCGTCGTCGGTATCGATGATGTGTTGCCCGACACCCTTGCCGCTGATGGCGTTTATGGTTCTGTTCAGCCCGACGATGTTGCCAGACAAGATATGGACGTTGCCCTGACGGCGGCATTGGCCGTTGGCAGTGCCGATAAGGGCCAGGGAGCCGTTGCCAGGAACGGGGAGGTACTTGCCGTCGAAGATGTCAGCGGCACCGATGCGATGCTGCAAAAAGTGTCTGACGCGCACGACAGTGAAAAAGGCGGTGTGCTGGTCAAGGTCAGCAAGCCCGGTCAGGAACGACGTGCCGATCTGCCGACGATCGGGGTTGCGACCATCGAGAATGCGGCTCGTGCCGGTTTGTCCGGTATTGCCATCGAGGCCAAATCGGCCCTTATTGTCGATACAGAAGCCGTTATCCGGGCTGCCGATGCCGCCGGCGTTTTCATTGTTGGCATATCCGTCGATGTGCCGTTGGTCTATGTCATTGCTGGCGAGCCGTCCGGCGATATTCTGGGTGCACGCCTGATGGCCGCCCTGAAAGAACGCGGGCCGGTTGCCTTTGCCGGGGTTGGGGGTCCGAAAATGTGTGAACAGGGCCTCGACAGCCTGTTCCCGATGGAAGACCTGACGGTGATGGGGCTGGCCGAGGTGCTGCCCCACTTGCCGAAACTGTTGGGCAGAATCCGGGAAACCATCGCCGACGTTCGC
The DNA here is from genome assembly GCA_018671895.1 of Rhodospirillaceae bacterium. GTDB lineage: Bacteria > Pseudomonadota > Alphaproteobacteria > Rhodospirillales > JABHCV01 > JABHGV01. The sequence goes on from JABHGV010000009.1 coordinate 27,264, forward strand.
ACCCGTCGTCCGGCGATCCTGATCACCATTGATGCGCCGGATTTCTGTTTCCGGGTTTCCTCGAAGCTGTGCGGCGAGGGTATCAAGCTGGTGCATTATGTGGCGCCGTCGGTGTGGGCATGGAAGCCGGGGCGGGCAAAGAAAGTCGCTGGGTTCCTTGACCATCTGCTGGCCTTGCTGCCGTTCGAGCCGCCGTATTTCGAATGCCATGGCCTGAAAACGACCTTTGTCGGCCATTCGGTTGTCGAAGGCGGTGCTGGCAAAGGCGATGGGGCAGGGTTCAGGGACCGTCACGGCATATCGGGCGATGCGCTGATGCTGGTGGTGTTGCCGGGCAGTCGGACGAGTGAAATCAGCAGATTGCTGCCAATCTTTGCCGAAACCGTCGCCGGTCTGACGTCATCCCACCCAGACTTGAAGATCGTTATTCCGACCCTCGAGAAGCGACTCGGCTCCATCAAGGCGGCTGTCGCCGATTGGCCCATGGACGTGCTGGTTGTTTCTGGTGACACCGAAAAATTTGATGCTTTCGCCACCGCCAATGCAGCCATTGCCGCATCAGGCACGGTGGCACTGGAACTGGCGATATCGGCAACGCCGATGGTGATTGCCTATAAATTCAATGCCCTGACCGGCTGGATCGCCCGACGGCTGATCAAAACGCCGTATGCCAATCTGGTCAATATTGTGCTGGGACGCCTGGTGGTGCCTGAGCTCATCCAAGAAGATTGCCGCCCTGAGTTGTTGGCCGCCGCAACTGCAGAGTTGCTGGATGATGATGCGGCACGCGTTCGCCAGCTTGACGCAATTGAAGAGGCGCTGAAAATGATGGGCAAGGGCGGGGAGTCTCCGTCCGGGCGGGCCGCCGATGTGATAATGGGCATTTTGCAGGCGCCCCCTACCGGTGGCACGAATTCCGGAAGCCAGGTTTAGGCGGTCAACAGGAGACACATTCTTCTCCATCATTCCCTCGCAGGCGGGAATCCAGTCCTTCGTCGAATATCACTGGACCCCCGCTTTCGCCGGGGTGACGGGCGCGATTTACTTGCGCTTTGTGACGTCCAGGTAATTCCGTTCCAGAGAACCGGTGTATAGCTGACGCGGGCGACCGATCTTCTGGGTCGGGTCCTCGATCATCTCGTTCCACTGGGCGACCCAGCCGACGGTCCGGGCAACGGCGAACAGCACCGTAAACATGGATGTCGGGATGCCCATGGCCTTGAAGATGATGCCGGAATAGAAGTCGACGTTGGGATACAGCTTCTTTTCGACGAAATAGTCGTCTTCCAGCGCGATGCGTTCCAGTTCCATCGCCATGTCGAGCATTGGATCGTCCTTGATGTTCAGATCGCCGAGAACCTCATGGGCAGTCTGGCGCATCACCTTGGCGCGTGGATCAAAATTCTTGTAAACACGATGGCCGAAGCCCATCAGACGGAACGGGTCGTTCTTGTCTTTGGCTTTGGCGATATAATCAGGGATGTTGTCGACCGAGCCGATTTCTTCGAGCATCGTCAGCACAGCTTCGTTGGCACCACCGTGTGCCGGGCCCCAAAGCGAGGCGATACCGGCGGCGATACAGGCAAACGGATTGGCGCCTGACGAGCCGGAAATACGCACCGTCGAGGTCGAAGCGTTCTGTTCGTGGTCGGCGTGCAGGATCAAAATACGATCCATGGCACGGGCCAAAATCTTATTGACCTTGTATTCCTCGCACGGGTTGGAAAACATCATATAGAGCAGGTTTTCCGAAAAATTCAGGTCGTTGCGCGGATAGGTGAATGGCATACCAAGAGAATAACGATACGCCGTCGCCGCGATGGTCGGCATTTTGGCGATCATCCGGGTAGAGGCAATGAAACGGTGTACGGGGTCTGCAATATCAGTGCTGTCGTGATAAAACGCCGACAGTGCACCAATAACACCGTTCATAATCGCCATTGGGTGTGAATCCCGACGGAACCCCCGGAAGAAGTAGTTGATCTGCTCGTGCAGCATGGTGTGATAGGTGATCCGGGTTTCGAACTTTTCCATATCGTCTGCGTTCGGAAGTTCGCCGTAAACCAGCAGGTAACAGACTTCGAGGAAATGTGAGTGCTCGGCAAGCTGATCGATGGGGTATCCGCGATACCTGAGAATGCCTTCTTCGCCATCAATAAAGGTGATGTCGGATTCACAGCTGCCGGTTGAGGTAAAGCCCGGGTCATAGGTGAAATGACCGGTGTCGGCGTACAGCTTGCGCACGTCGATAACGTCCGGTCCCGTCGAGCCCTTAAGGACATCAAGATCATAGCTTGTCCCGCTGCGATTATCGGTCAGCGTGAAAGCGGCTTTTTCCGTGGAATGCATCTTTTCAGGCATTCATTACCTCCCTGGTTTGCATGCGTTCAGGTGCGCACTGTCATATTTGTATTATACATCATTTTAACACGTCTTCTATGCGGCCCAGACTTTCTTCGCGGCCGAGTACTTCCATAACCTCGAAGACGCCGGGCGAAACGTTCGAGCCGGTCAGTGCGGCGCGCAACGGTTGGGCCAGTTTGCCGAGTTTCAGGTCGGCGGTTTCGGCCGCGGCCTTGGTCGCATCGTGCAGGATGTCCTGGCTCCAGTCGTCTGTTGCGATCAGTTTATCACGTGCAATGGCGAGCCTTTCAAGGCCCTCTGCATCGAGAATTTTAGCTGCTTTTTCAGACATGCCCAGCGGCCTTGATTTCAAATATAACTGTGAGTTTTCAGTTAATTCAACGATAGTCTTCGCGCGTTCCTTTAAGCCAGACATGCCCTTGGTCAAGCGCGCCTTGGTATCGTCTGGGGCGTCGGGTGAGATGAGATCGACCAGGCGGGAATCATCGGCCTCGCGGATGTAGATGGCATTCAGGTTTGTCAGCTTGGCGACGTCAAACCGGGCCGGTGATTTGCCGACACCGTCCAGGCCGAACCACTCAATGGCCTGTTCATCGGAGATAATCTCGTCGTCGCCGTGGCTCCAGCCAAGCCGGAGCAGATAGTTCCTCAGCGCTTCGGGCAGGAAACCGTCGTCGCGATAGGCTTCAATCCCCAACGCCCCGTGGCGTTTCGACAGTTTTGCCCCGTCGGCCCCGTGGATCAGCGACATATGGGCGAATACCGGCGGCTGCCAGCCGAGCGCCTGATACAGCTGGAATTGGCGAAAGGCGTTGGTCAAATGGTCGTCGCCACGAATGATATGGGTGATACCCATGTCGTGGTCGTCGACGACGACGGCCAGCATATAGGTCGGGGTGCCGTCGGCGCGCAACAAAATCATGTCGTCGAGCTGGTCATTGGCGACTTCGACCCGGCCCTGAACCTCATCTTCGATGACGGTGGTGCCGTCGAGTGGGGCTTTCAGGCGGATAACCGGGGGAACGCCGTCTGGCGCATCGGCTTCTGATTTATCGCGCCAACGGCCGTCATAGCGCATCGGGCGGCCCTCGGCACGGGCGGTCTCGCGCATTTCGGTAAGTTCTTCGGGCGAGCAATAGCATTTGTAGGCATTGCCCTCGGCGAGCAGCCGTTCGGCGGCCTTGACGTGATCGTCGACGCGCGACGTCTGAAACACGGCCTCGCCATCCCAATCGGTGCCGAACCATTTAAGGCCGTCCAGAATGGCGTCAATGGCCTCGTCTGTGGACCGCTTGCGGTCGGTGTCTTCGACACGCAGCAGGAATTTGCCGCCGTGATGGCGGGCATAAAGCCAATTGAACAGGGCCGTACGGGCTCCGCCAATGTGCAGGAAACCGGTGGGCGAGGGGGCAAATCGGGTAACAACCGTCATGGTATTGGGCTTATTTTTCTGTTTTCATGCTCTGGCGAGATGGTGATTTAGCACATTCATTGAGCAGTTTCAGAAAAAACCTGACCTGATGGGGGAAATTATTTCACAAATTCAGTCCAATAAGCCCTTTTCAATGGTGAACGTGCTGTCTTTGCTGATCGCCGAGCGTCATCGCTGGGCCTTGTGGCTGCCGGTGCTGATGGGGTTGGGAATCGTCGTTTATTTCGGTTTGCCCATCGAGCCGCCCCTGTGGATGGGTATTGTCGGTTTTTTGGCTTCAGGCTTGGCAAGCTGGCGGGCGCGTAATCGTTCAGGGCTGCTCATTATCAGCGTTGCCTTGCTGGCCATGACAACGGGGTTTCTGGCGGCCCAGGTCCGCACGATCAGCGTCTCGGCCCCGGTGCTGCAAAGAAGCTTGAACGTTACTACTGTTGAGGGCCGCATCGCGATGATCGAAAGCCGCAACAAGGGGCTGCGGCTGACGCTTGAAAAGCCACGGATTACGGGCCTTGGCCCCCACGGAACCCCGGACCGGGTTCGGGTGACGGTCAATGGCAAACAGCCGGACATGGTTCCCGGCGACTGGGTCAGACTCAGGGCCAGCCTGTCGCCGCCGTCGCCACCGGCTATGCCGGGCGGTTTCGACTTTCAACGTCATTCCTATTTCCGGGGCATCGGCGCGGTCGGTTTTTCCTTTGGGCCAGCGCAGTTGACGGCACGCGGGTCCGGTGACGGGGCATGGGTGGCGCTACAAACCCTGCGCCGGAGCGTCTCGAAGAGGGTGTTGGCGGCGTTTGATGCAGGATCACCCGTCGGCGGGGTTGCCGTGGCGCTGATGACCGGCGAGCGCGGGGCAATCCCGAAGACGGTGATGGAAGGCTTTCGCGATTCAGGACTGGCGCATTTGCTGGCGATTTCCGGGCTGCATATCGGGCTGGTGGCGGGAATATTGTTCTTTGGCATGCGTGCTGCGTTGGTGTTATTGGGTGGTTCCCTGGCGCTTCGACACCCCGTGAAGAAATGGGCGGCGGCGGTGGCTCTGATCGGGGCCTTTGCCTACGCCATGATTGCAGGCGCCACGGTGCCGACGCTGCGCGCCTTTTTGATGGTCGGGCTGGTATTAACGGCGGTGATACTGGACCGGCGCGGTTTATCCATGCGGCTGGTCGCCTTTGCCGCGGTCGCCATCATGCTGGTTCAGCCCGACAGCTTGCTGGGTGCCAGTTTTCAATTATCATTTGCCGCTGTTATTGCGCTGATTGCCGCCTATGAGGTTGTCAGCGACCGGCGCAAGTCGCGTGAACGCCAAGGCAAGCATTATGGCTGGCTCGGCAAGACAGGTCGATACATTGGCGGCGTCGCCCTGACCACCCTGATTGCCGGGGCCGCGACCGCGCCATTTGTTATCTACCATTTCAACCGGCTGGCCGATTATGGGCTGGCAGCCAATTTAGCAGCGGTGCCGTTAACGGCGCTGTGGGTGATGCCGTGGGCCGTTGTCGCCTTCGCCTTGATGCCGTTCGGGCTCGAGGCGCTGGCCCTTGCACCCATGGGCTGGGGCGTCGAGGCGGTGATTTCCGTGACATCCGAGGTCGCCCATTGGCCCGGTGCCGTGACGTTGGTTCGCTCGATGCCCGACTGGGGGCTGGGACTTGTGGTTATCGGCGGATTGTGGTTGTGCCTGTGGAAGGGCCGATGGCGATTGTTCGGCACCGCCGGTATTGCCGCCGGACTGGCCAGCGTGATGTTGGTCGCTACACCCGATGTGCTGATCGATGCCAAAGGGAAGTTACTGGCCGTTAAAAATGAAGACGGGTTGCTGGCAGTGTCATCAAAGCAAAAAGCGCGCTTTACCCGTGATATCTGGCTTCGAAGCTTCGCCCAACCGGCATCCTCACCATGGGGTGGTGATACGGCTGCCCTGCGGTGCGACGATTTGGGCTGCCTGTACAAGGCAAAGGGCCGCACAATCGCGCTGGTCCGGAAACCGGGGGCTTTGGCGGAAGATTGCGGACGAGCCGACATTATTGTCAGCACTATTCCTGTGCGCCGGGCATGCCGGGGGCCTGATGCTGTCATCGACAGGTTCGATTTATGGCGAGACGGGGCACACGCGGTATGGCTGGGCGGTGATGAGGGTGTGCGCATCGAAAGCGTCAACGCCGGGCGCGGTGAGAGGCCTTGGGTTTTACGTCCGAAAAGAAAGTCTCAGTAGTTCCGCAGCAAGCCGACCAACTGGCCCTGCACCTTGACCCGGTCGGGCCCGAAAATGCGGGTTTCATATTCCTTGTTTGCCGGTTCCAAGGCAACCGAGTTGCCCTTGCGGCGCAACCGTTTCAGAGTCACTTCCTCGTTGTCGATCAAGGCGACGACAATGGCACCGTTATCGGCGGTCTCGCCATTTCGGATAATCACCGTGTCGCCATCATGGATACCTTCTTCGATCATCGAGTCGCCATCGACCATAAGCGCATAATGGGCACCACCGCCAAGCATGCTGGGTGGCACGGCGATGGTATTCGATGGATTGCTGACAGCTTCGATCGGCGCGCCAGCGGCGATGCGTTCATACAGCGGGATTTCCACGACTTGGCTGCCTTCGTTGCCGCTCGGCTGTTCGGTGCCGGGGATTTTGAAATTGCCTTCGATGACGTTCGGCGAAAATCCATTTGCCGCCGGTCGTTCATCCATGTTTTCCGGGCGTTTCAGCACTTCCAGTGCGCGCGCCCGATGGGCCAGACGACGGATAAACCCTCGTTCCTCAAGCCCGGTAATCAGGCGGTGGATGCCCGATTTCGATGCCAGCCCAAGGGCATCCTTCATTTCGTCAAAAGACGGCGAAACACCGGTTTCCTTGAGGCGGTTATCGATGAAAATCAACAGTTGATGCTGTTTTTTGGTCAGCATGACGGGAACTCCGTAACAAAAAAAGGCTTCAGAACAAAACCAAAACACTTATTAATGTTCTACTTTGGTTCTTTCGTGCCGTCAAGAAGGTTTTGTTTTGCTAACCGGAACCTGGATTCCAGAGAATGCGCCCCGCAGGGCGATAGCCAAAAAGAGGCTGTGCCATCCGAAGGATGCGCTAAACAGAAACCAAAGCCCCGCCCAGACGCAGGATCGAAACCACGTCTCCGGCCTTTGCTGCCGGGGCTTCGGGCGCGCGGATGATCAGGCAATCGGCGACCGCCATGCGCGCCTGCATGGCGCTGTCTTGTTTGTTAAACGGAGTTGCGACCAGTCCGCCATCGACGCTTTCGAGGCTGGCGCGCAGGTAGTCCTGGCGCATATCGTTTGGCTTAAGGTCACAGCCAAGTCGGGCCGTCTGGGTATCTTCCGTCGCGTCGAGACCAAGCAGGGCCATGATTGCCGGGCGTAGAAACAGCACAGAGCAGACCGCGGTCGAAACCGGATTGCCGGGCATTCCGAGTACGCCCATATCGCCGAAACGCCCTCCCAGTTTGCCGAACAGCAGGGGCTTGCCGGGGCGCATGGCGATTTTATAGAAAATACGTTCCAGTCCGTTGTCATCCAGCAGTGTGCCGACCAGGTCGTAATCGCCGACCGAGGCCCCGCCAATGGTGACCAGCAGGTCGCAGCCAAGGGCCTTGTCCAGCGTTTCGTTCAAGGATTCCATGGTGTCGCTGGCGATGCCGACATTGACGGGCTCGCCGCCCATCGCCCTGACGAATGTCACCAGCGAAAAGGTATTCGACGAAATGATTTGCGACGGACCAACCGGCTGGCCCGGCATGACCACTTCGTCGCCGGTTGCCATGATGGCGATGCGTGGCTTACGGCGTACTTTCAAGCTTGGCAAATTCATCGCAGCCGCCAATCCGATGTGGCGCGATGTCAGTACCGTGGCGGCAGTCAGCAAGACGTCGCCTTCAGAGAAATCAAGCCCGGCCGGGCGGATAAACACACCTGATTCAACACTTTCAAGAACTTTCACAACACCTTCGGAAGACTCGGTATTTTCCTGAATAACGATAGCATCTGCACCATCTGGAAGCGGTGCGCCGGTAAAGATGCGGACGGCTTGTCCGGCCCCGACCACACCGTCATATCCGCCCCCGGCTTGCGATTCCCCAATAACGTTCAGGGTTGCGGGAACATCTGCAACGTCTTGGGCCTGAACCGCGTAGCCATCCATGGACGAAACCGCGACCGGCGGGTGCGACAGGTTCGAAGCAGCATCTTCGGCTAATACTCGACCAAGGCAGTCTTCCAGGATGACCTCTTCGGCTTCGAGCGTCTTGAGGTTGGTTTTAACGTGATTGAGGGCTTCGGCTACGGGGATCATGCGGGAATATCCAGACTTCCATCTTCAAGAACCGGGAAATGAGGCACCCAGGAAATTTCCCAGGGGTGACCGTCGGGGTCGGCAAAATAACCAACATAGCCGCCCCACGACATATCGACCGGGGGCTTCAGGGTGGTCGCGCCTGCCTCTTCGACGACGCCCATGAAATGATCGACTTCCTCGCGCGAGCGGGTGTTATAGGCCAACGTCGTGCAGCCGGGCGTCGGTGTGTTCGTTAATCCGGTGTCTTTGCTTAAATCGGATTGGCCATACAGGCCGAATATCATGCCGCCCATGTCGAAGAAGACGACTTCGTCCATGCTGGCGCTGGATGCTTTCCAGCCGAGCCGTTCGTAAAAGGCTCTCGAGGCGGCGACGTCGGCGACGCCCAGAGTAACGAGGCTGATGCGTTGTTCCATCTGATATATCCCTCAATCGGCCTCGAACGTGCCGGATTTTCCGCCTGCCTTGTGGGTCAGGCGGATATCGGTGATTTGCATGCCCTTGTCGGCGGCCTTGCACATGTCATAGACGGTCAGGGCTGCCACCGAAACGGCGGTCAGTGCCTCCATCTCGACACCGGTGCGCCCCTTTAGCTTGCAGGTTGCTTCGATATCGACGGCGTTGCGGGCGGCATCAATGCTCAATTCGACCTTTACCGAGGTCAAGTCGAGGGGGTGGCACAGCGGAATCAGGTCCGGCGTCTTTTTCGCTCCCATAATCCCGGCCAGTTGGGCGACGGACAGCACATCGCCTTTTTTGACGTCGCCGCCCTGTATAAGCGCCAGAGTCTCGGGCTGCATCAGCACCGTGCCCTTGGCCGTTGCCGTGCGCTCGGTCTCGCCTTTGTCCGACACGTCGACCATGTGGGCGTTACCGTCTTCGTCGATATGAGTGAGTTCGTTGTTCATTTCAGGACCCTAACAGATTTCGAGTGGCGGCTTCGACATCATCGTTGGACATCAGCGACGATCCAATCAGGAAGCGGTTGGCACCGACGCGCGCCATGCGGTCGAGATCGGCGGACGTCTCAAGGCCACTTTCGCACACCAGCACCCGGTCATCGGGCACCATTTCCGCCAGTTCCTCGGTCGTTTCCAGCCTGATTTCCAATGTTTTCAGATTGCGGTTGTTAACCCCGATCAGCGGTGATTTCAGCATCAATGCGCGTTCCAGTTCCGGGGCATTGTGGACCTCGATCAGCACGTCCATGCCCAGCTCCATCGCGGCGGCTTCCAGTTCGGTAGCCTGCGCGTCGTCCAAGGCCGCCATGATCAGTAAGATGCAATCGGCCCCAAGGGCGCGGGATTCAGCAATCTGATAAGTGTCCAACATAAAATCTTTTCGCAGGACGGGCAGGGAGACGGCGTTGCGGGCCTCAACCAGATAAGCGTCGGAGCCTTGAAAGTATTCCACGTCGGTTAACACCGACAGGCAGGCTGCGCCCCCGGATTCATAGGCTTTGGCAATGCTCGGCGCATCGAAATCGGTGCGGATCAGACCTTTCGACGGGGACGCCTTCTTGATTTCTGCGATCAGGCCATACTTGGAACCAGAGCCACCGGAATCGACTTTTTCGGTCAAGGCGGCAGCGAAACCGCGCACCGGCGATGCGGCATTCACATCCGGTGTCGGGTTGGCGACCTTGGATGTGGCGATGTGTTCCAGCTTGTCGGCACAGATTTTAGCCAGCACATCACTCATTCGTAATGGCGACCAGTTTGTCGAGCGCGGCTGTGGCCCGGCCATCGTCGATGGCGGCTGCGGCCATTTCGGCACCGGATTTCAAATCGTCGGCCTTGCCGGCAACCAGCAGCGCCGCCCCGGCGTTGTAGATAACGATATCGCGGTAAGGACCGGCGTCGCCTGCCAATACCGCCTTCAGGGCCGTTGCGTTTTCTTCAGGGGTGCCGCCTTTCAGGTCATCAGACGAAGCCGTGGCAATACCGGCATCCGATGGCGAAACCTCGAACGTCGTGACCGCGCCATCCTTTAACTGGGCAACGAAGCTCGGCCCCGTCGTCGTCAATTCATCAAGGCCGTCTGACCCATGCACGACCCAGGCCGCCTCGCAGCCAAGATTACCGAGGACTTCGGCCATCGGTTCTATCCAGTCGTGCGAAAAGGCACCGGTGAACTGACGTTTGACTGAAGCCGGGTTAGTCAGGGGGCCTAAGATATTAAAAACGGTACGGGTCGCCAGTTCGATGCGCGACGGCATCACATGCTTCATGGCGCTATGATAGAGCGGGGCCATCATAAAGCCGATTTTTGCCTCGGCGATAGCGCGCTCCACATGCGCCAGATCGGCATCCAGATTGACACCCAGCGCAGACAGCACATCGGATGCACCGGATTTCGACGAAAGCGCCCGGTTGCCATGCTTGGCGACGGGAACGCCGCAACCGGCGGTAACGATGGCGGCTGCGGTCGAGATGTTGTAGGTGCCGGCCCCATCGCCGCCGGTGCCGACGAT
>JABHGV010000010.1 GCA_018671895.1 Rhodospirillaceae bacterium
AAGGCCGACTCGTCCCTCAACAACAAGAAAATCGACATCGCCATCCGTCGCCCGGCGGGCGAGCCACAGACGGTCAACGTCACCACCAAACTGACGCTGGCCGATATGATTCCAGGCGGTGCCAGTGTTCCCGGCCTGACCGATGTCGAATTTGATACCATTCAGGTGACCAAAGACACGGTCGACGTTACCGGCAAGCTGAAAAAACTGGCCGTCGATATCGACCTGTTCAAGCCGGGCGCGGGGACCAAGGAACACGTCGCCGTTGCCTTCCCCGACACCTTCACCATCGCCACCTTTATCCCGCAGGTCTCAGGCACGCCGTTGGCCGACGCCGGTTTCAAGGACATGAGCTTTATCTGGACGCCGAAGGCCGATGCCGCCAAGACGGTTCAGATGTCGGTGCTGCCCGATGACATCTCGAGCAATATCTCGAAATCTTCGAAAGCGTCTTCCGTCAGTCTGAAACCGGGCCTGACCGTATTCGGTAATCTGGAAATCAAGGCTGGCGATAAAATCGGCGACATGCTGAAAAAGATCGGCGTCAACGCCTCCAGCCTGCCTTTGAATGGCAGTCTCAGCACCGGCGTCTTCGCCAAGGGAAATCTTGCCGACACATTACTGGATGCGCTGGATATTTCTGCACCGTTGCCAAAACTGTCGGTCAGTGGCGCGCCGGTTAAATTCAAGGACGGTCATTTTGCCATCAAGGGCAAGCATGTGGACGGCAAGCGGTCCGTCGATGTTTCGGTAAAGGGCGAGGTTGATATCAACATCGCATCGAAAGCCATCGACTTCACCTTTGATATCGACATCAACAAGACCAAAGGTGGCAGCAGCGACATCACGATTACAGCCGACAGCACCAAGTCGGTGACGCTGCCGCTGTTCAAGAGTTTGGCGCTGACCTCCATGGACCTGACGGCGACGCGCACCGGCGGCAAGTGGGATACCACCATCAAGGCTGACGCGAAAATGAAGGCCAAGGACATTGATGTCGTCATTCATCGTCCGTCAGGCGGTGCACAGGTCGTCAACATCACCACGACGCTGACCCTGGCAGACATGATTCCGGGTGGCGAGAGCGTGCCGGGCCTGACCGATATCGAATTCGATACCATCGAGGTAACCAAGAACACCGTCGATTTGACCGGCAAGATCAAGAAGCTGGATGTCGGCGTTGCCCTGTTCAAGCCGGTGACGGGTGCCAAGGAACACGTCGGCGTCACTTTCCCGAACGCCTTCACCATCGCGACGTTCATCCCGCAGGTCTCGGGCACGGCGCTGGCCGATGCCAGTTTCGAAGACATGACCTTTATCTGGACGCCGAAAAGCGGTGCGACACGTTCGGTCAAGGCATCTGCGCTGCCCGGCGAGGTGGGAACCGACGCGGCGAAATCGGCAAGCACAGTCAATTTAAAGCCGGGCCTCGCCGTGCTGGGCAATATCGATGTCAGTAAAAGCACCAAGATTTCGAACCTGCTGAAAAAGCTCAGCATCAGCAAGGACAAGCTGGCGCTGAACGGGGGCCTCAGCACCGGTATCTTCAAGAAAGGCAATCTGGCTGACACGCTTTTGGATGCGCTGGATATCACAGCGCCCTTGCCGGCCGTCTCGATTTCCGGCTCGCCCTTGTCGTTCAAGAAATCGCATTTCTCGATCAAGGGCAAACATGTGGATGGCAAGCGCGAAGTCGATGTTGCGCTGAAGGGCGATCTGGATTTCAAGATCGCATCGAAAGATATCAATTTTGCCTTCGTCGTCGATGCCACCAAGGAATCCGGTGCCGGTACCGATGTGACGATCACAGCGGACAGCACGTCGGCAATCAAGGTGCCGTTCTTCGAGCCGCTGACGTTGACCTCCATGGACCTGACGGCGGCGCGCAAGGGCGGCAAGTGGACGACCACCGTGGATGCGGATTCCAAACTGAACAACAAGGACATCGATGTCACCGTTCACTTCGATCCCAAGGCGGGACGCAGTGCCGTCATCAAAGCCAACCTGACACTGGCCGACCTGATGCCGGGCGGTGGACATATTCCCGGCCTCAGCGATATCGGCTTTACCAGCGCCAACATGAACAACAAGTTTGCCTCGTTCACCGGAAGCATCAAGAAACTGTCGACGACGATCACGACGTTCAAACGCGGCCCCGGCAGCAAGCGCCACATCGGTGTTACCTTCGGCGATTTCGATGTCGCCAGCTTTATTCCCGGTGCCGAGCACACGCCGCTAAAAGACGTCACCTTCGATGGTGCGACGTTTATCTGGGCACCGAAGGGCTCGGCGGAAAACAATGTCGCGACCAATGTGTTCCCGAAACCACTGGCAGCCGGGCTGACCCGGGCCGGCCGCACCACGCAGGACCTGAAAGCCGGGCTTAACCTGTTCGCCCATCTGGTGGCGAAACCCAGCGGTACCATGGAAAGCCTGATGAAGGACGTCGGCGTTTCGGCGGCCAGTTTCAAGCTCGGCGGCGGGCTCAGCTCGCAAGTGTTTAAAAAGGGCATTTCGGGTTCCGCCATCAAGAACGCCATTATGAAAAGTCTGGATCTGAAACTGCCGATCCCGACGCCGAAAATTCCGGGCCTTTCCAGCATCGTCGCGTTCAAGAATGGTCACCTGCGCATTCGCGGCACGCGGCCTGACAAAACCATCGGCCTGGATGTCGGGGTGTCGGGTGATGTCGATGTGCACATCAAGGGCCACACGCTGGACTTCTACGTCGATGTGGAAGACACCAAAGAGGCTGGCGTTAAAGACTTCACCATAACCGGCGACACGCTGACGCCGTGGAACAAGCCGTTCGGCATTCACTGGCTTGATCTGAAAAAACTGGCGCTGACCGTCGATAAAAAGACCGGGGCCGGGACCGACAAGTTCTCGATCAAGGTGGCGGCCAAGGTCGATGTGGGGTCGAACTCCAACATGGACATCACCGCCGTGGTCAAGGAAAGCAACGGCAAGGTCACCGACGCGTATTTCGAAATGGACGGGCCGCTGAAACTCAGCGACATCCCGGAAATTAACCGCATCCCGAATTCCAGCAAGTTCACGCTGACCAAGCTGATCGTTTCCGAACACGGCATCGAGGCAGATAGCACAATTGGTGGGCGCGCCACCGACGCCTTTGTCTTTACCGGATCGGGCTGGAACATCGCGCTGACGCAGAAAGACTTCGCCCTGACCGAGTTGATTCACGGCCTGAAGGAAACGCCGCTGAAATACATCAAGCTGCCACACGCCGCCGTGGTGCTTAGCGAAACCGGCATCAGCAACAAGCCCTTCAATCAGCTGAACAAGGTCGCCCAGGACGCCATGAAGGACATCTTTGGCGGCACCGGCGGCATGGTCAACATCAAGAAGGGGCTGGCCGTTATCGCCAGTTTCGATCCTGCAGGGGCAGGATCCATGAAAAAGGCCATCAACGGCATCGGGGTGCATGAAAAAGTCGTCATCATGGGCGAGATCGGCGGCATCTTCGGCGGCTCGCCGATGATCAATCTGGTCGGCACTCTGTCGTCTGCCGGCAAGCCCGGCAATATGCCGAAGTTCATGAAGCTGTCGAAAAACGACCAGTTGGACTTTTTCCTCTCCGTTCTGGAAACCGAAGGCGACTTCGATTTCGAACTGGGCCTGGGCGTCGGCTTTACCGCCAAGGTCAAGGATAAAACCCTGGAATTCCTGGGCAAGGTCAAGATCCAGATCATGGATGAAGGCTTCGGCATCGACATCGTCGGCAAGATGGAGGGCCTGTGGCACAAGCCGTTTGATATTCCCGGGTTCTCGCTGGGCGACGTAACCATCGAAGCCGGAACACAGGAAGACGGCGCCATCAAGCTGGGCTTCGCCGGCACCACCGTTATCGCCAACGACAAGTTCACCATGGCGGCGGATGCCGAATTGTTGCCCGAGGCCCTGGGCGCACCGCAAGCCATTGCGTTTAAGGCGACGGCGGATGAAATACCCATGTTCTTCTTGGAACAGGTGGCCCTGAGCGTCACCGGCAAGGTGGTAAAATTCGAGATGCCCAAGGGCATCCTGCCGGTGTTCAAAAAGGTCAGTTTCGCCTTCGCCACACCGGGCTCCGCAGACCCGGATCTGGGCATTACCGGCGAAGGCTTCGGCATGGCCGGACAGATGGACTGGCTGGGCCATGAACTGGGCTCGATGAAAGTGTCCATCGGCCCGACCTCGGGCCTTTACGCCAACGCCGCGATTGATGACCTGAACCTGGGTCCCCTGCACCTGAAGGACAACAACTTCACCATGAAGGCGGTGCCGCTGAAGGTTCCGACCCTGAAGCTAAATTCCAATATCAAGTTCATCGGCATCAAGGAAAACGTCCACGTCAAGTTCGATGCCAAGGGTGTTACTTTCAAATCCGATGTCAAATTCGGCAAGGATTTCGGCATGAAGACCGATCTGGAGCTGAAGGGCATCGACCTTAGCGCCACCCACCCGAGTTTCAAGCATGCCGACTTCTTCATGTCGGGTGATTTGAAACTGGATATTGGCAAGTTCATCGCCGGTCCGGCGACGAAGGCCATCAATGATGCGTTGGGGGAACTGAACAAGGCATTTAAAAAGGGTGAGGCGGACGTCAAGAAGGCCCAGAAAAAGGTCGACCACCTGACCAACAAAATCAATGCCGAGCGGGCCAAGGTGCGCCGCGAGAGGGCCCATGCCGAGGCCCGGGTGCGCAGCGCCGAAAACCGGGTCAACAGCCTGACCAACAGCATCAATTACGACTGGCACCGCTATCACCACTGCCACGGCTGGAAGAAGGACTGGTGCAAGGCCAAGTGGGGCATTCGCGCCCGGTTCGAAGAAGGTGTGCGCTGGGGCGCCGATAAGATTCTCGATGCCGTCAGGGAACTGGTCGCTCACTTCCCCATCGATCTGGACCCCGAAGTGGCCTTCTGGATTGGGTTGCGAGACTCCGCCAAGGGTGTGCTCTATGTCGCCGAAAAAGCCATTGAGGGACTGGATGATCTGGACAAGGTCGTTGAGAAAATCATCGACAAGCTGACCGGCGACCTGAAGAACTCCGTCAATATCAACAAGGCCAGCTTCAGCGGCGACCTGAAAGGCATCATCGAGCATGATGCGCCGCTCGACCTGGCTATCGATGCGGAATTCTTCGGCCTTCACCTCAAGGATACCTTCGCCTTCAAGGTCAAGGATGTCCCCTACGATGTCGAATACCTAGGGCTGATGGGGCTGATTGCGCTGGATGACTTGCTGGTTAAAGGCATTGTCGACATGACAAAGCCGCTGAAGAACAAGATCGTCGGTGTCGTTTCCAAGAACATCGAAAAGAAAATGGCTGCGGTAAAGCGGGAGCTGGCGAAATAC
The DNA here is from genome assembly GCA_018671895.1 of Rhodospirillaceae bacterium. Lineage (GTDB taxonomy): Bacteria > Pseudomonadota > Alphaproteobacteria > Rhodospirillales > JABHCV01 > JABHGV01. The sequence continues at coordinate 5,362 of JABHGV010000010.1, forward strand.
GCGGCGAAATTCAACAAATATAATGCGACGGCAGCCGCCATCCAGGCTCGCAACGCCGCCTTTAATAAAGAATATATCAAGGCACAGATGGCGAAGAACCAAAGCCCCATCGATTACGATCCGAAAAGCCAGACCTTTAAGGACGAATTCATGGAGATCGGTCATTCCGGCCTGTGTCTGACCGCTGATAGCGGCACCCTGATGCAATACAACTGCGGCAGGGACGACAAGAAGGCCTCTCAAAAATGGACCACCAAGCCGGTCAAAGACAAAGATGTCGCCAAATACGGATATGTTTACCTGACCCAGGGCAGCGGCTGTGTCGCGCCCGAGGGTAAATGGAAGAATGTGGAGAAAAAATTCGGCGAGTTCAGCTTCCCGGAACCTGAATTCCAGGGCGATGGAAACATCGTCGTCGGCGGTTGCGATGAGTCGAAGGAGTATTTCTGGAAAATTCTGAAACACGGCGATCACTGGCTGTACATAGCCAACCGTGCGACGGGTCAGTGTCTGGTGTTCAATGATTCCAACGCCGTGCCCGGCAAGGCAAAAGCCAACTGGGCGCCATGCACTGGCTCTGCCAACGAGGTCTTCCGCATCGCCGATTCCGTGACGCCGAAGTATTATCACGCCAACATGCTGTTGCGCAGCGACTCCGGCGGCAAATGCTTCGGCACGCCGAGAGACAAAGACGGCTATTCGCCGATGGTCGATTGCAAGCATGGCGCGCGTTACGATTACCTGATTGACATCCGCGGCGACGTCCGGTTCGTCAACCGCACCACCGGCAAGTGCCTGCAACCGAAAGGCTACAAGGAAACAGACAAGGTGTTCGAGAAGACCTGCACCCAACTGGATTTCCAGTGGTGGTCGCCGATCCAGGTGCCGGGCGGTTGGATGATCCGCAACGCCCAGACCAACTGGTGTACGGAATCCGTCTATTGGGGCAAGTCCCCGGATGTTCAGCAGGGCGTCTGCAAGAATTACGGCTACAACGTCATCACGCCGGTGTTTGCTCCCGAGACAGGTGTTCTGTGGGAACCGGTCTCGACGGCGGCATTCCCGTCAAACCGGGTCAAGTTTGATACCGCCTATACCATCAAGGAACGCGAGGCCAAATACACCCTGAAAATCCATAACGAGGAACGGGCCAAACTGGCGCGCCTTGAAGCTAATGAGAAATGGGCAGCCGCCCACAAAGAGAAACAGTGCAATCCCACCGCCAATTACTGGCTGCGATACTGGCGGGCGCGGCTGCACGTCGGTGGCTGGTTCGCCGACATAATCCGGTTAAAGGCGCGGGCCGAAATCGACGCCATTCTCGGTAGTGGCTGGTGCAAGATAAAACTCGATCCGTGGGCGAAAAAGAATGTCCAAGTCGACGATTACGACATCAAGGTCATTCAGGCACGCCTGAAAAAGAATGTCGTGCCGCCGCCGGAACCCAAATGGTATGCGTGCCGGGCCTTTGATCGGGCATACGAAGCCTGGGTGCCCGGCGTCGTCGATAATCGCAAGTGTGTTTTCGTCGAACCGTGGTCGGGCAGGGTCAAATCGGCGACCAAATATGATATTGTCTATGACGCGGTAGACGTACAATGGGTACGCAACACCGGCGGCCATTTGCCCACATACGCGATCCCGATGGGCAATACCACTAGGCCAAAGGACAACACCCTGTATTCATGCCGCACCATGGTCGACACCAAGACCTTTGTCGGCTGGACCTCATTGGGCAAGAAATGCTGGTACGAAAAGGTCGGGCCCAAGCACTCGACCAACTTCGAGGTGCTCAGTCGCGATTCCAGAACCGTCTACAAGCTGGATTTGGGTGACTGATGGCGCTTCGGCAAACATACCGGGCCTTGGCCCTGATGGCGGCGCTTTTCGCCGCCTCTGGGTCTGTCGGTGTGGCGCTGGCCGACAGCCCGGCGCAGTTTGACGGCGAGGGAAATCTGACCCGCCCCGGTGATTACCGCGAATGGGTGTTTTTGGGTGCCAAGGTGATGGCCAACGACCTGAACTATGGCGCCACCTATTCGCCGGGTATCCATGCCACCTATATGGACCCGGCCAGCTTTGCCCATTGGAAAAAGACCGGTGAATTCCGCCCCGGCACCGTTCTGGTGCGCGAAACTGCGGCCATTGGCGAGACTGAATTCATGAGCGCCAACGGATACTTCCCCGGTGACTTCGACGGGCTTCAGGCGATGGTCAAGGACCCGGCGCGCTACCCCGACACCGAATGGGGATTTTTCAGCTTCGGCAAGCCGCCCTATGCCGAGAAGGTTCCTGTGGCCAAAGGCATGGGCGAACTGGATTGCGCTGGATGCCATACGGACGCCGATACCGATTGGGTGTTTACGCAATTTTACCCGGTCCTGATGGCCGCTGCGCCGACCCGAAAAAGCAAGGCGCAGATACTGTATGAACGCAACTGGACCCCGGCCACCGCGGACGCGGATTCTCTGGGCGATGGCCTGGGGCCGTTGTTCAATGCGCGTTCGTGCGATGCCTGCCACCCGAAGGGTGGGCGCGGAACGTTTGCCTTTAAAGATGATGGCGTTATCGATGGCGACGGGTTGTTGCTGCGCGCCGGGCTGGGCAAGACCGGCGACCCGATTTACGGCATGCAGATTCAACAAAAAGCCGTCACCGGCCAGCGCGCCGAGGGCATTCCCGCCGTCCGCTTTACCGATGTTGTCGATGCGACCGGAACGGTGTTGCGCAAACCGCACTTCGAACTGCGGGGCCGGGCCTATGGCGGCCTGCACGACAAGACTGTGCTGGCCGGGCGGGTCTCGCCGTCGGTGTTCGGCAATGGTGCGCTGGAACGCGTTCCCGTCGCGCATCTGGAAAATCTCGCCGATCCCGATGACGCCGATGGCGATGGAATTTCCGGGCGTCTTAATCGCCATCGCCTGGACCTTAGCGGCAAAACGGTTGTCGGGCGCTATGGCTGGAAGGCAGCCCAGTGGTCTTTGAAGGTGCAGACGGCGAAGGCCCTGCGCATGGACATGGGGCTGTCGACGCGGATGATGGGACCGGCGTGGGGCGATTGCACATCGGTTCAAACCGATTGCCACTCGGCCGTTCATGGCGAGGCAACTGGCCCGGAAGGTCGCGAGGTCGGGACTTACGAAGTTGACCTGATTACTCGCCATGTGGCGGCATTGGCCGCACCGGAACGACGTGGCGATAAGCCTGAGGGCGAAAAACTGTTCGCCGCTACCGGGTGCGCCGCCTGTCATGTGGAAAGTCTGCCGACCGATAAAGATGGTCGCATCGCCGCCTACACAGATTTGCTGTTGCATGACTTGGGGCCGGGGCTGGCCGATGGTCTGGTCGAAGGGGTGGCCAGCGCCAGCGAATGGCGGACGGCGCCGTTGATGGGCCTTGGTGGCCTGATGAAGAACAAAGCGCCGCTGTTGCACGATGGCCGGGCCCGCGATGCTCATGAAGCAATTTTGTGGCACGACGGCGAGGCGCGCTCTACTGCGGATGCCTATCGTAACCTTGATGACAAAGATCGCCGGGCGTTGCTCGGCTTTCTGGAGACCCTGTAGATGAAACGGCTGTTTGCATCGTTGGCGCTGTTCGCCGTGGTTTCCGTGTCCGCCACGGCAGCCCCGATGCCCAACTTCGTGGCTGCGACCGGCAGCGGAGTCAACCACGGCTACAACGGTGACAACTTGTTCATGACTGGCGGAGGTGTCGCCGCCTTTGATTGTTCCGGCGATGGTCAACCCGACATGTATTTAGCAGGCGGCGCGTCGCCTTCATCGCTTTTCATCAATCGCAGCAAGACCGGTGGGGAATTAAAATTCTCCCCCGTCGATGACAGCCCAATGACTCTCGACAACGTCACCGGGGCTTATCCACTGGATATCGATGGCGATGGCATTACCGACCTGGCGGTATTGCGCATTGGCGAGAACGTCTTGTTCCGGGGCCTGGGCGATTGCAAATTCGAGCGCGCCAACGAAGCCTGGAAATTCGATGGCGGCGACGGCTGGACGGTCGCGTTTTCCGCAACCTGGGAACAGGGCCGTGATTGGCCGACGCTGGCCATTGGCAATTTCATGGACCGTGAAACCATCATTATGGATTATGGCGATTGCGATGCCAGCTGGTTGTTCCGGCACAATCCCGGTACGGGATATCAAAACCCGATGGCATTGCAGCCGGGCCATTGCACCAATTCGATGCTGTTTTCCGATTGGAACCGCGACGGCTTCGCCGACCTGCGGGTCTCGAACGATCAGGAATTTTACCGCCGGGGTTCCGAACAGTTGTTCAGTCTTGGTCCCCGCGGGGCCGTGCCGATGCAGGCCGAAGATGGCTGGCGCACGGTCAATATCTGGGGCATGGGCATCGCGTCCAACGACATCACCGGCGATGGATACCCGGACTATTATCTGACCAATATGGCCGCCAATCGTTTCGAGGTTCTGGCCGAAGGAGCCACCGGGCCGTCTTACGAAGACCGGGCAGGGGATTTCAACATTGCCGTGGCCAAGCCCTTTACCGGCGGCGACATCGACCCGTCGACGGCATGGCATACGGAATTCGCCGACGTCAATAATGATGGCCTTTCCGACCTGCTGGTGGTTAAGGGAAATGTCGTCACAACCAGTGCCAATGCCAAGGCCGATCCTAACAACCTGTTGATTCAAACAGCAGATGGCGGCTTCGTCGAGGCGGCAAAGGTGGCGGGTGTGCTCAGTTTCCGGGTCGGGCGCGGCGGCGCGCTGGTCGACCTGAACGCCGACGGGGCGCTCGATCTGGTTGTCAGCAATCGCAACGATTCGTCGGAAATCTGGCGCAACACTGCGGCCAACACCGGCAACTGGCTAAAACTGCAACTCAAACAGCCGGGCGGCAATACCCGCGCCGTCGGCGCCTGGGTCGAGGTTCGTACAGGCAATCACACCCAGCGCCGCGAAGTCACCGTCGGCGGCGGTCATGCTGGTGGGCAATGGGGCGCACTGCATTTCGGCCTTGGTGATGCCAAGCAAGCCCGCATCCGGGTTCAGTGGCCGTTTGGCGGCTGGAGCGACTGGCATGACGTCACGGCCAATACCATCACATCCATCACACGCAAGAATCCCAAAACGATGGCCTCGCGATCGCGCGGCGCTAAAGGAGAGAGACCATGAAGAAACCTGTTCCAGGTATGTTATTATCCAAACTAACGAGTCGATTAAAGGGGGGGCATCAGATGCTCAAAGCTAGAAATTTCCTGTTCGTGTTGATCAGCGCCGGGTTGCTGGTTGGCTGTCAAACGACACCGGACACTCTGTCCAGTAAGTACAAGGCCGACGACGTCGATTTCATGACATTGGTCAAGAATGTTAAATCGGATCGTCTGGGTGATGATTACATCCGCGCGGGTCTGGAACTTCTCGACAAGCAGGATTACATCCACGCGACCAAGGCCTTTAACAAGGCGCTTAAGTTTGACCCGACCGATGCCAATCTGCATTTCCTCAACGCGTTGACCTATCATCTGCGTGCCATGGCGGGCGACTCCAGCCAGCTCGACATGGCCAAGGTCGGCTATGGCCTGGCCCTGCAATATGACGCCAGCAATTACTGGGCGGCCTATCAACTGGGGCAGATCAGTTATGACGAACAGCGGTATCGTGACGCCCAGGATGCCTTTGCCTATTCCTTGCTGTATGCACCGGAAAACCCGGACCTGCTGCGCGCCCTGGCGACGGCATCTTATAATGCTCAGGATCTGGAAACGGCCCTGTCGGCTATCTACAAGGCATCTGAACTGCGCCCCGACGATGAAGGCATCATCTATGACAGCGCGCTGATCAATGCGGCCGCCGGGCGCATGCCCATGGCCGAGGCCGATCTGGTTTCCTATACGCAGACCGCAGGCGCGGCCAATCCGTTCCGCGAGAAGCTGTTGACCAACCGCCTTGGAGACTGGCGCAGGTTCCACAAGGAAAACAAGTTCTTGAAAAAGGTCCAGTCGACGTCCGATATCTTCGGTTCTAAAGCGACGTCGGAAGGCCTGAAACCCAGTGCAAGTTCCTCGTCGTCTTCGAAAAAGGGCAAGGATCGTTCGACCCGCATGGCGCTGGTCGATGTGGTTATCATCCGTTCAGAAGAACGCCTGACCACCAACAAGGGTGTCAACCTGCTCAGTGGCCTGTCGGCGACACTCGGAGGCACGTTGACCTTTAACAAGGTTGATGCCCACCATGGCGATGTCGTCTCCAGCGTCACCAACAACCTGACCTGGGCACCGACGTTGACCTTCGCCTCGTCGGCCTATTCGTTGAACATCTTCAACGATAATAACGACCGCAACGAAGTGCTTGCGCGTCCGACTCTGGTCGCGCTGGATGGTAAAAAGTCCGAATTCTTCTCGGGCGCCGTCTGGCATGTTGAATTGACCGGATCGGCCGGCAGTGAAGGCGCGGTGCAGGATATCCCGGTCGGCATCAAGCTAGATGTAACGCCGGTTTTCCTGAGCGATGACAAGGTTGAGCTGAATGTCACGGCGGCCCGTGCCTTCGTTGAAAATCGGTCCTCGACGGCCAACTTCAACAACTTCGCACAGACCACCAAGACCTTGCTAACCGCTAACGTCGCCATGAAATTTGGTGAAACGTTGATCCTGTCGGGGCTTAGCGAAAAGGAAAGCGAAACGGTTCGTGACGGCGTGCCGTTGCTGCAGGATGTTCCTGTCGTACAGTACCTGTTTTCCAATGAAACGACGCTGGACTTCACCAAGTCGGTGCTGATCCTGTTGACCCCGCGTCAGCCGCGTTTCAGCCATGAAGACGGCACTGTCAAGGTCGACCCGGCAAATCCGCCGGACGCCATGGCCAATCAGGAAAACCTGAAGGAACTGAAGAAAATGTCAGGGTTCCGTCCGGCCTCGACGGTCGACTCGGTGCTTTGGCACTTGCGTAACGGCAAGTACTTCAAGGAATTCCGTTCCGGCGATGTGCGTATGGAAAAATGGGATTATCCGAGCCGCCTCAATCGGATGATCGTTCGTACCATCGAGTTCCTCTACTACTAGACAGAGAGAGGAATTTACCATGAAAGCGATGGTCCATATCGGCCTCACCACGACCCTGCTTGTCGCCATGGCGACAGGCGGGGCGGTGGCGGCGGATTCCGATTATGTGTTCAAGGTCAAATCGACCATGCTGGGCGAGGTCAGCGAGTTCCGCAATGGTGGTAAGGAACTGGAAGAGTTGCGCACCTACAATGTTGCCAACAATCCCATCTATATGACCAACGTCGAACAGCAGGCGTTGATGCCGCTGTATGATTTCCTGTCATGTGCCAAGTTGACCAACCCGACATCCGATCTGGAAATCAGTTCCGGTGGCGGCTTCGATATCACCATGACCAATATCAAATTTGCCCATGGCATGTGGCCGGTTGATATCAGGATAACTCAGATCGACCAGATTCATCTGCTAGAAAAAAACTCTGTCTACATTCTTCAAAGCTTTACCATCGGTGATACGGGCTTGTATGACCCGGACAAGCAGAAAGCGGCGATGAAGATAATGTTGGGGAAGTGTCTGGATTAATGATGCGGCGGTCCGTCGCGTCGAATTATTCACATCCGACCAATAACAAAACCCCGTCCAGGCCAGTGGCTCAGGCGGGGTTTTTGTTGTCCACGTCGGGGAGTGAGCTAGTGGACGGTCTTTTCCTGGTTGCCACAGTTGTCGGGGGGCAGGCGCGTATTCATGTGTGAAAAATGGCATGCCTCGGTGGATGTTGCCTGACGGGTAAATCCGTCATCGTACCTGAGATACAATGTACCGGAATTGGATATAAAATATGTGACTTCGCTTTCCATGACGGGGTCCTCGCATCTGTTTTGATGCCACCATCATATGAAAACGATGTTGCCCGGGTTTATCCGCGATGTGACTGAAATGTTGCCGGGTCGGCCTAGTCGATCTGGTTGTCTTTGCGCATGATGTCGATAAAGGCATCTGCGACCGGGTGGGCGATGTTGTCGCGGTGGCGCGCAATCCATAGCGTCCGCATGATGCGAAATGCATCGACCTTGATGTGATGCAGGCGGTCGCGCTTGATGTCGTCGATCACCGCGAACCGCGGCAGGAAGCTGACGTGGGAGCCGGGCATCAGGACTTCGATGATGGTGTCGGTCGAGCCAACCTCCAGCGCCACGTCCAGTTCGCTCAAGCCAATTCGGGTCAGTGCCTCGTCAAGATCGACCCGGGGCGATGATCCCCGTTCGCGGAGAACGTAACTGAGGTCGGGCAGCATCGCGATCGGGATCATGTCTTCATTGGCCAGCGGATGGCGGGGGCCACAGACCAGCAACAGCTCGTCGTCCATCCATTTTTGCACCATCAGGTCGGGGTGGTCGGGTGGCCGCTCCATCAACGCCAGATCGGCCAGCCCGGATGCCAGATCGTTCTGAATCTGGCGGCCATAGACCAGACGGCTGTCAATTCGGAAATCAGGGTGGGATTCGGAAAAGCTGAGAAGCAGGTGCGGCAGCAGGTGTTCGCCGATGGCAATGGTCACATCCAGATGCAATGTGGTGCGTCCCTTGGCCAGATCGAGAAGCTCGCGGCGCAGGGCGAGTTGCTTGTCCAGCGTTTGTACGGCCAGCAAATAGACCTTCTCGCCGGCTTTCGTCAGCTGCATACGACCGCCGACACGCTCGGTCAGAGACTCGCCATAGCTCTCTTCAAGGGCGCGCAAACGCTTGGTTACCGCCGGTTGCCCGATGTTCAGCACGTGCGCCGCATCAGACACAGAACCGCGTTCGATGACGGCCCGCAAGGCCGCCCATCCACGGATATCGGGGAGGTTTTTATATTCCATTTAGGAATATTAGAGAAAAATAATTCATTAGCCAATGGTTTTTAATGTCTCTAAAAACAGCCCCACGTTGAGCAGTCGAAAAGCGTACTAATTCAAACGATTATTCTTTTCCCTGAATGCCTGCAAGGGCCTCTCACTAAAACGCCTGTTAACAGCTTTATTCTACTTAGGAATGGCTGTTGCAGTGCAGCATTGACGACCAGGAGAAAAAGGATGACCGAAGCCATGGCTGTAAACGCCGACACATCAGTCGTTTCCCCCGCCCCGACCAAAAAAGCATGGCGGCGACTGCGCAACAAACTGATGCTCCGCAAAAAGACCCGGGCCGCGATCATGCTCGGCATCTTCAGCAGTTCCCTGTATTACATTTTTTATCTCTACAGCGGCGACATTCGCTCGATCGCCGAAGCCACCAACCGTGGTGATAAATCCCTTTTCCTGTTGCCCATTGGCATCGCCTTCGTGTTTTCCATCGTCCACGGCCTGTTTACGGACCGTTTCTGGGAAGCCTTGGGCCTGACGGCGAAGCGGTGATATCATGACCATTACCACTGCACTCACGGAGGATGGTTCCTTGGCTGATTCCCAGTTGTCGCCAATTGCGCGTTTTGAGAACATCCTGCTGGCCACCGACGGTTCCGAATACAGCGCCGGGGCTGAACGCGTCGCCATTGAATTCTGCAAGGTCCATCAGGCACATCTGCACATTCTGTCCGCCACCACGACGCCCGACGATGCCGGCTGGATGGGCGCACAGGCTGACCAGGACGCCGAAAACAGCCTGGATGAGAACCTGAAGCGCCTGCACAAGGCCGCCGAAGAAGCCGGTGTCGAATGCACGACCCAGGTCCGTTCCGGCAGCGACCCCTATGAAGTGATCGTCGATCTGGCCAATTCTTTGACTGTCGATATGATCATCATGGGGCGTCGCGGACGTCGCGGTCTGGCCCGTTTGATGATGGGCGATGCGACGGCCAAGGTCATCGGCTATGCACCGTGCGCCGTTCTGGTCGTTCCGGAAACGCAGAGCATGTGGTCTTCGATCATGATCGCTACCGACGGTTCGCGTTACAGCGACATGGCGGCGGTGACGGCAGCGGAATTGGCGAAAAGCGAAAATCTGCTGCTCAACGTATTGTCGGTGAAGGTTCCGTCCCACAGTGATCGCCGCCAGAACGAAGCCCAGCCGATCGTTGATCGGGTCCTCGGTTTTCTGGAAGAACAGGGCATTCAGGCCCGCGGCGTCGTCGAAGAAGGCCCGGCCGACGAAATCATCGTCGAAGTCGCAAAAGAGAAAAATTCAGACCTGATCGTGCTTGGCAACTTTGGCCGCACAGGGATCGGGCGCGTGTTGTTCGGATCGAAGGACGAGCGCGTCATCAACTCAACCGATGCTTCGGTTCTGATCGTTCGCGGGGGTGGCTGAACAGCCAAATATCAAACGCCTCTCAGTGCTCACCGTTATCTCTCGTAAATGACGAATAAGCCATTCCAGCGCCGTCGCGGGCCGCTCGCTCGCCAGTGCCGCTATTGATTGGCCACAAGGACTTAAAGTTATGGATGCTATCAATTTTCTCGATCTGACCCCTGGCATGGTTGCCGTGCTGTTTCTGGTCGGTTTTGTCGGCGGTATGGTCAGCGGCTTTATCGGCTCTGGCGGTGCTTTTGTTCTGACACCCGCCATGATGAGCCTGGGCGCACCTGCGATTGTCGCGGTTGCCAGCAACATGGCGCACAAGTTTCCCAAGGCCCTGGTCGGTTCGATTAAGCGCGCCAAGTACGGTCAGGTCGACGTCAAGCTGGGCCTGATGATGGGCTTGTTTGCCGAAGTAGGCGTCTTCGTCGGCAAGGGGTTCATGACCGACATTCGAGACCAGTTCGGTGACAGCGGAACGGACCTGTACGTATCGGCGGTGTTTGTCGTGGTGCTGGCCGTCGTAGGCGGCTTCGTCATGCGCGATGCCCTGCGCAGCCGCAAAGAGGAAGTTCCGGCGGGCGAGCACAAAACCCCGAAACTGGCCCAGTGGGTTCAGTCGATCCATATTCCCGGCACCATGATGCGGTTCAAGTCGATTGGCAACAAACAGGTTTCTGTCCTGTTCATTGCCCCGTTGGGTTTCGCCACAGGGCTGCTGGCGGCGTCTATCGCCGTCGGTGGTTTCATCGGCGTTCCGGCAATGATTTATGTGCTTGGTGTTCCCGCCATTATGGCGACGGCGACGGAACTGGTTGTCGCCTTCGTTATGGGTGCCGGCGGCACGATGCTTTTTGCCTGGGACGGCTTCGTTGATATTCGTCTGGCGATGATCATTCTGGCGGGTTCCCTGTTCGGCGTTCAGATCGGCGCCATCGGCACCACCTATGTGAAAGACTGGGTGGTCAAGATGATCATGGGGATGATCATGCTGATCGTTCTGGCCAGCCGCTTCTTCAAGATACCTGTGTACCTGTCAGACCTGAACCTGATCGCCACGCTGCCAAGCGCGACCAGCGAACTGCTGTCGACCGTCAGCTTCGCTATTCTGGGGCTGGCGTTGTTGAGCGGCGCACTGGCAATCCTTGCCGCCCTGGTCAAGGGGATGGCCGAAAACCGCCGGGAACAGGCGGAAAAACTTGAAGTCAGTGAAAGTGCGGCTTAACCGCCTGTCTGTCGTTTAACGGCGGAGCCCCGTTCGTACCAGCCCTTGCTGGCGTTGACAATCTTCACCACCGATAGCATCACCGGCACCTCGACCAGCACGCCGACGACGGTCGCTAGTGCCGCGCCCGATTCGAATCCGAACAGGCTGATCGCGGTGGCCACTGCCAACTCGAAGAAATTACTGGCACCAATCAGCGCCGAAGGGGCCGCCACGCAATGCTGTTCGCCCGCCGCCCGGTTCAGCAAATAAGCAAGACCGGAATTGAAATAGACCTGAATTAAAATGGGCACAGCCAACAGGGCGATGATCAGCGGCTGGGCGATGATCTGTTCGCCTTGAAATCCAAACAACATCACCAGTGTCGTCAGCAGGGCGATCAGCGACAGCGGCTGCAATCGCGACAACAGTTTCTCCAGCGCATCTTGTCCACCCCGCTCGAGCGTCTGTCGACGCAGGGCCTGGGCGACGATGACCGGCACGACAATATAAAGTCCGACCGACAGCAGCAGCGTTTCCCATGGCACGATGATCGCCGACAGCCCCAGCAACAAGGCGACGATGGGCGCGAAGGCGAAGACCATGATGGTGTCGTTCAGGGCGACCTGACTTAGGGTGAAATGCGGCTCGCCGTCCGACAGGTTGCTCCACACAAAGACCATCGCCGTACACGGAGCGGCGGCCAGAATAATCAATCCGGCGATGTACGAATCGATCTGTTCTGAGGGCAGATAGGGCGCGAACAGGTAGCCGATAAACAGCCAGCCGAGCGCGGCCATGGAAAATGGCTTGACCGCCCAGTTTATGAATAGCGTCACACCAATGCCGCGCCAGTGATCCCTGACCCGGTTCAGGGCCTTGAAATCGATCCGCAGCAGCATTGGAATAATCATCAGCCAGACCAACACTGCGACGGGCATGTTGACACGGGCGACTTCCAGCGAGCCGATGAACTGGAACAGGCCTGGAAAAAAGTATCCCATCGCCACACCGACGATGATGCACAGCGCAACCCAGATGCTCAGGTATCTCTCGAAAACAGACATTGGAAGGTTTAGGCCTCTTTCACTGTTTGCTTCTGTATTCAATGACGCGCAAGGCGTGAATACAACAGTTTATTAAAGGGCTTGTCTGGCTAACCGAAATTCACAATATATAATGTCTTGGGGGGCAGAATTTCGTGCGCCTGAATGATGTTATGGATGGCGGAGCAGGTTAAATGGCGACCAGGCCGACGGATGGGGTCATAAATAGAAGTCCCGGTGTTAAGCATGCATCGGCCAACATATCCACGTCGGCGACAGTCTTGATCGGCCTGATTGGCGCGTTCCTGTTGTTCAACTGGACGGCCAAGGAACAGCAACAACACGCCAAGGAAAAATTTGACGAGTTAAGCCTGCAGGTCGCCATCTCGCTGGGCAGGCAGATCGGGCGCAGTGAAGATTCCTTGACCTCGGTAACGGCTTTTTTCTCCGGGTCCAAACATGTCGGCCGTGATGAATTCAGGGTGTTTGTCTCCAGGGCAGTATCCGGGCACGTCGGGGTGCAGGCTCTGGAATGGATTCCGAAAGTCCCGGATGCCGATCGCGCCATATATGAAGACAAGGCGCGCAAGGAAGGCCTGAAAGATTTTTCTTTCCGCCAGATCGGCGACGGCGGCTTGGTCGCGGCATCCAGACGGGGTGCGTACTTCCCGGTCTATTATATCGAGCCGATGGCTGGCAATCAGCGCGCCGTGGGCTTTGATCTGGCATCCAATCCAGTGCGCAAGGCGGCTTTGGAACAAGCCCGCGATACGGGGCAAATGGTGTCGAGCGCCCGGATCACGCTGGTGCAGGAAACGGCGAAACAATCCGGCATCCTTGTTTTTGCGCCTATTTATTCCGAAGGCCTTCCGATCCGGACGGTCGATGAAAGGCGCCGGGCTTTGGCTGGCTTTGCCCTTGGTGTATTTCGAATTGGTGATTTGCTCGAGGCTTCGATACCGGAGTCGATGTTGGGTGAAGATTTTGTAATCGCACTTTATGACGCATCGGATGCGGACAATCTTAGCCCCCTGCATCACATCGGGATTGACGATGGCAATCGTGTCCCCAACAGAGGCGATATTGCGGATGATCATCATTTTGAACAGGAGCTTTCCTTCGGCGGGCGGCAGTGGCATTTGGTCGTGACGCCGAAGAACGGGAAATTGCCGATTGAGCAATCTTGGGTTCCATGGCTCTTGGTGGCAGTGGTGCTTTTCATCATGAGTCTGATCGGGGTCTATATCCAGTTGATCATGCGGCGCAGGGAATATGCCGAAATTCTGGTCAACGAACGGACCCGGGAACTGGATTTTCAAAAGTTGGCACTGGATGAACACGCCATCGTCAGCATCACCGACACCCGGGGCGATATTATCTACGCCAATGATAAGTTCTGCGACATCAGCGGCTACGCTCGCGACGAGATTATCGGCCAGAACCATCGTATTTTAAGATCAAGCGAGCATACCCCGGAATTCTACGACGACCTGTGGCGCACCATTGCCGCCGGCAAGACATGGCAGGGCGAAATCAAGAACCTGCAAAAGGGCGGCGGCTATTACTGGGTCAAGGCGACGATTGTGCCGTTCCTGAACGAATTGGGGAAACCGTTTCAATACGTGGCAATCCGCACCGATATTACCGAGCGTAAAAAGGCAGAAGAAACCCTGCATGAAACGACGGACCGGCTGTTGAATTCACAGCAAATCGCCCATGTCGGTTCGTGGGATTGGGACATTGTCGGCGGCGGTCTCGAATGGACCGATGAAATTTTCAACATCTTCGGACGCTCGCGCGATGACTTCGATTCCACCTACGAACATTTCCTTGAATGCATTTACCCCGATGATCGCGACGAAGTCGTTGCCGCCGTCGGCGCGGCGGTTGAAAGCGATGTTCCGTACGACCTGGAACACCGGATATTGCATCCAGATGGCTCTATTCGATACGTCCATGAAATGGGCCGCGTCTACCGGGATGAAGATGGATCCCCGGTTCGCATGCTGGGCATTGTTCACGACACGACGGAACGCACTATCCTGGACCGGGCAAAGAATGAATTTGTCTCGACGGTCAGTCACGAACTGCGCACGCCGTTAACCTCGATCAAGGGGTCGCTCGGCCTGATCAAATCGGGCAACATTGGCGAGTTGCCCGATAAGCTGATGTCGATGTTGAACATCGCCTATAACAATTCCGACCGGCTGGTGCTGCTGATCAACGATATTCTTGATATGGAAAAGATTGAAGCCGGCAAGATGGACTTCAACATGTGTCCGATGATTGTCGCCTCACTGCTTGCCGAGGCGATCGAGGCCAACAAGGGCTACGCCGACGAACATGACGTTACGTTTAAATGCATAGACTGTGATGAAGACTTGCAGGTCAATGGCGACAGGGACCGCCTGATGCAGGCCCTGGCTAACATCATGTCCAATGCTGCCAAGTTCTCAGGTGAAGGCGGGCAAGTTGAATTGTCCTTAAAGCGCCATGACGGGATGGTTCGCATTGCCGTCAGGGATTACGGCGAGGGTATTCCTGAAGCCTTCCGCGACACGATATTCGATAAATTCACCCAGGCGGATTCGTCTGATACCCGTCAGAGTGGCGGCACCGGCCTTGGCCTCAGCATTACCCGATTGATTGCCGAACGACATAACGGAAATGTCTGCTTTGATACCGAAATCGGTGAGGGGACGACCTTCTACATTGATTTGCCGGAACTTCGGGTCGCAACCAGGGTTTCGCAACCCAAGGTCAAGGGCCAGAGCCGCATTCTGATCTGCGAGGATGAAAATGATATCGCGACGTTGCTTGAAATGATGCTGACGGAAGCGGGCTACAGCACCCGAACCGCCAGAACCGCAGCCCAAGCCCGGCAAATGCTCGCACAGGGAGACTGCGATGCGATGACCCTGGACCTGAACCTGCCGGATCAGGACGGCATATCATTGATTCACGAATTGCGAAGCCAGCCGGAAACCCAGTCGCTTCCGATCATCGTCGTCTCGGCTTCGGCCAGCGATGGCAAGCAGCAGATGAATGGCGACGCCATTGGTATAATCGACTGGATTCAGAAACCCATTGATCGCACACGGCTTGTCGAACGACTGGCCGATGCCTTGCGGGCGCGTTCCGGCAGTAAGCCACGCATCTTGCATGTGGAAGACGACGAAAGCATCATTCAGGTGGTCACGTCCCTTGTCGATGAAACGGCGGATATCATTCCGGCGATGACGGTCGGGGAAGCCAGAACCATTCTTGAACAGGACACCTTCGATCTTGTCATTCTTGACCTGACGTTGCCCGATGGCGATGGCAGCGAATTGCTGCCACTGCTCAGCAACGCCGATGGACCGTCGACGCCGGTGGTTATTTTCTCGGCCATGGATGTGTCGCGCGAAACATCCAAAACGATCAGCGCGGTATTGACCAAGTCACAGACATCCAACGACGAGTTGCTCAGCACCATTCGTTCTGCGATCGAGTCGAGGACGTAGGCTCCCGGCCCCCCCAATATCCTTGAAGGTTGCCAGATGGGTGTTTGATGCGCCTATAATATAGCAAGGGGGAAATGTTCCATGACCAACAGAAAACCGCCTGAGCGGGATACTGCGCCACAGGCGAATTTGCTGCCTTATCAGGACCTTATCAACAATGTCACCGTTGAGGACGTCTTCGGCTGGCTTGCCAAGGGCTGGCACGATTTCAAGGCTGGCGGCCTTGTCAGCCTGGGGTACGGTCTGGTTTTCGTGGTCGCGGCCATTGTCCTGACGGTCGGTTTGTACCTGGCCGGGTTCGAATATCTGATCGCGCCGTTTCTTGAAGCCTTTCTGTTTATCGGCCCGGCGCTGACGGTCGGCTTTTATGCCATCAGCCGCGAACTGGAACAGGGTAAAAAGATGACGCTGGCAGGCGCGTTGTGTACGTGGTGCAACAACACCAAGGCCCTGTTGACGTTCGGTCTGGCGCTGGTGATCTTCCTGCTGATCTGGATGCGTCTGGCGGTGATGATTTTCGCCTTGTCGTTCCCCTACACACCGATGGAGATACAGCCGATCATCAATGCCGTGTTCTTTTCCGGCGAAGGCTACGTTTTTCTGGTTCTTGGCAGCGCCGTCGGCGCAGTGATGGCGACATTGGTGTTCATGGGGTCAGTGGTGGCACTGCCGATGATTCTCGATCGCGGCGTCGGTTTTGGCCAAGCCCTGGTGGTCAGCTTTGTGACCGTGATTACCAACTTCCGCGCGATGATGGCGTGGGCAATCATTATCGTCATTGTTACCGGGGCTGGGCTGCTGGCAGGCTTTATCGGCCTTGCCATCTCCCTGCCGCTAATTGGTCATGCCAGCTGGCATGCCTATCGGGGGCTGGTTAAACCGGAATAGGGGTGTTATCTATCTGATAAATAACAATTATTTTTTATGTATATTTCACTACCCTAAACATCATCACTTGATATACTCCCCGCCATCATCAAGTGCCACCTATGAGGAGCCGAAACCCTATGTCCGAGTCTATTTCTGCTGGCGGAACGGGAACCCCCCAAGAGATCAATTATAACGAAGATGTCGTCAAAAACTTCGTCATTGCGGCGGGATTCTGGGGCGTCGTCGGTATGCTGGTCGGTGTTGTCATCGCATTCCAGCTGGCTTTCCCGGTCCTGAACCTTGACCTTGAATGGACCACGTTTGGCCGTTTGCGCCCGGTTCATACATCCGGCGTGATCTTCGCCTTTGGCGGTTCCATTCTTATCGGGTCCAGCCTGTACATCGTGCAACGCACCTGTCAGGCACCCTTGTGGGGTGGCCGTGCACTTGCCGGATTTGTCTTCTGGGGCTATCAGGCGTTTATCGTCATGGCGGCGCTGGGCTATGTTCTGGGAATTTCCCAGGGCAAGGAATACGCCGAACCGGAATGGTACGTGGACCTGTTCCTGACAGTTGTCTGGGTCGTCTATCTGGTGGTCTTCGTCGGCACCGTGCTGAAACGCAACCAGCCGCATATCTATGTCGCCAACTGGTTCTTCCTGGCCTTCATCCTGACCATTGCGGTACTGCATCTGGTCAATAACGCAGCCGTGCCGGTGTCGTTTATGGGAGCTAAAAGCTACGGCGTCTGGGCTGGCGTCCAGGACGCCCTGACCCAATGGTGGTATGCCCATAACGCGGTCGGCTTCTTCCTGACCGCCGGGTTCCTGGGCATGATGTACTACTTCATTCCGAAACAGGCGGACCGCCCGATCTATTCATACCGCCTGTCGGTGGTTCACTTCTGGTCGTTGGTGTTCCTGTATATCTGGGCCGGACCGCACCACTTGCATTACACGGCGTTGCCCGATTGGGCACAGACGCTGGGCATGGTGTTCTCGATTGTTCTGTGGATGCCGTCCTGGGGTGGCATGATTAACGGCTTCATGACGCTGGCCGGTGCCTGGGACAAGCTGCGCACCGATCCGGTCATCCGAATGATGATCACCTCGGTCGGCTTCTATGGCATGAGCACCTTTGAAGGCCCGATGATGTCGATCAAGGCCGTCAACTCGCTCAGCCATTACACCGACTGGACCATTGGTCACGTTCACTCCGGCGCTCTTGGCTGGGTCGCGCTGGTCAGCTTTGGCGCCATGTACTTCCTGGTTCCAAAACTGTGGAAACGGGAACGGCTGTATTCGCTGCAACTGGTGACGCTGCATTTCTGGATCGCTACCGTCGGTATCGTTCTGTACATCACGTCGATGTGGATTTCGGGAATTATGCAGGGCCTGATGTGGCGCGCATATGATCAGTTCGGCTTCTTGCAGTATTCGTTCATCGAAACGGTCGAGGCCATGCATCCCTATTACGTGATTCGGGGATTGGGTGGTTTGCTGTTCCTCAGCGGCGCAGTGCTCATGGTTTACAACCTGTGGAAAACGGCGAGAGGCGATATGCGGGATGAACCCGTTGTCGTGTCTTCGGCCCCCGCACAGGCATAAAGGAAAGACGTCATGCAAGAAAAAATGGAAAAGAACGTCATCCTGCTGGCCATCGCTACGCTGATTACTATTTCAATTGGCGGATTGGTGCAGTTGGTACCACTTTACGCTCTTGATTCAACGATCGAGGAAGTCGAGGGCATGCGGCCCTATTCGCCGCTCGAACTGGCTGGGCGTAACATTTATGTGCGCGAGGGCTGCTATCTGTGTCACAGCCAGATGATCCGCCCCTTCCGTGACGAAATCGAACGTTACGGCAAGTATTCGCTGGCCGCCGAAAGCATGTACGACCATCCGTTCCAGTGGGGCTCGAAGCGCACCGGACCGGACGTCGCGCGCGTTGGCGGCAAGTATTCCAACGATTGGCATACGGCCCACATGATCAACCCGCGCAGCGTCGTGCCGGAAAGCATCATGCCGGGCTACCCGTTCATGGCGACAACCGAACTCAGCTACGATGACGCAGCCGAGCATCTGAAGACCCTGTCCATTGTCGGCGTGCCTTACACGTCTGAACAGGTCGCTTCTGCGGTTGCCGACGTCAAGGCGCAAGCCACCGGCGAAGGCGATGTCGACGCCATGTTGGCACGTTACCCGAAGGCGGCTGTTGGTGATTTTGATGGCAACCCGGACAAGCTGACGGAACTGGATGCGATGATTGCGTATCTGCAAATGCTGGGTCGGTTGGTCGACTACACCAACTACAAACCCGAAATGGACTACAGATAAGGAGGGCCGAAAATGGAATGGACGACCATATCCGATATGGCCCGCCCTCTGTGGCTGGTCTGGTTAATGATCATCTTTGTCGGCATCGCGTTTTGGGCGTACAGGCCGGGTAACAAAGAACGATTTGAAAAAGACGCCCACATTATTTTCGATGAAGAAAAGAACGGAGGCCAACATGGCTGAACCGGAGAAAGATGCTCTCAGCGGACGCGAAACAACCGGCCATGAATGGGACGGTCTGAAAGAATTGAACACACCATTGCCACGCTGGTGGTTGTGGGTGTTGTACGCGACCATCGTCTGGGCAGTGGCCTACACGGTCGTTTACCCGGCATGGCCGACGCTTAGCGGTTACACCAAGGGGATGATCGATTATTCATCGCGCGGCGAGCTGGCTAAAAATCTGGCCGCTGTTAAACAAAGTCGCTCGTCATGGATCAACCGGTTCGAGGAATCCTCGGTATCGGAAATCGCAGCTGACAACGATCTGCTGACATATGCCATGGCCGGTGGCCGTGCCGTGTTTGCCGAAAACTGTGCGCCGTGTCATGCCGCAGCCGGGTCCGGCAGCGTTGGCTATCCCAGCCTCGCCGATGATGACTGGCTGTGGGGTGGCAAGGTTGACGACATTTACACCAGCATCCGCTATGGCATTCGTTCCGATCATGACGATGCCCGTGTCAGCGACATGCCGGCCTTTGGCGCTGACGAACTGCTGAACGCTCAGCAGGTCGCCGATGTCACCGCCCATGTTATGTCCCTGTCGGGCGGTAGTGCCGCCAATGCGGCCGGGGCAACGGTGTTCGAAGACGAATGCGCTGCGTGTCATGGCGAAGACGGAACCGGCAACCGGGAATTGGGTGCGCCCAATCTGGCTGACGCTATCTGGCTGAACGGCAGCGGCGTTGATGCCGTCAACGCCCAGGTCAAAAATCCGAAGCATGGCGTGATGCCGGCATGGGTTGATCGTCTGGACGATGTCTCGGTCAAACAGGTCAGCGTCTACGTGCACTCCCTCGGCGGCGGACAGTAACCGCCCCGGGCCATGGTCGATATCGCAGAACCTCGCAAGAGCGCCTGGATCCCGTGGATTTTTGTCGGGGCCATGGGAGTCGTCTTTGCCGTCAACGGACTGTTGGTATATTTCGCACTCAGCAGCTGGACCGGCATCGAGACCGAAGGCCATTACAGCAAGGGCGTTGCCTATAACGACACTCTGGCTGCCGTCGAGAAGCAAAAAGCTCTCGGCTGGGGCGTTCGCTTCAGCGTCTCGCCCGATGGTGGGGCGACGGCACCGGGGGCGTTCAATATCGTTGCCTCTTATAGCAATACCAATGACACACCGCTTGCCGGGTTGCGTGTGCGCGCCCATCTGATCCGCCCGACCCACGAAGGATACGACCGCCGGGTTGAACTTCAGTCTTCTTCCGCCGGTGTCTATCAGGGGCAAATTGATGTGCCGCTGCCCGGCCAGTGGGACCTGCGTCTCGTCGCCGCCGACGAAAATGGTAATTCCCATCAAAGGGTGGAACGCATCCAGGTGCCTTGATGGCGGGCTGTAAGCATTGTGACCTTGATGTTCCCACCGATTCTGCAACCGATGACTTCTGCTGTTTTGGCTGCGAAGCGGCTTGGCACCTGATCCGTGATTCCGGGCTTCAATCCTATTACCAGAAGCGGGTGCTCGACCCCCATCAGCGCAGCCTGCGCCCCGATGACGATGTCGCTATCGATCCGGCCCCGTTCATCCATGAAAAGCCCGACGGGATGATGTCCCTGCATTTGCTGGTCGAAGGACTGCAATGCGCCGCCTGTGTCTGGCTGATCGAAACCCTGCTCGGGCGCGAGGCCGGGGTCACTCGCGCGCACGTCAACATGACCAGCCATCGGCTCGAATTGGTTTGGGATGGCAATCAGGCCACAGCCGATGACCTGATCGGCCTGGTCACCCGTCTCGGTTATGGCGTCTTTCCTTATGACCCGGCTTTGCTCGAGGTCCGCAATCGACAGGATCAGCGCCGCCTGTTGCGCGCCATGGCCGTCGCCGGGTTCGCGGCTGGCAACGTCATGATGCTGTCGGTGGCGGTGTGGTCCGGTGCCGGTGAAGGCCTTGGTGCCGGCGAGGGGCCTGAAGCCCGTTCCCTGTTTCACTGGTTCTCGGCGCTTATCGCGCTGCCCGCCATTGTTTATGCCGGTCGTCCGTTCTTCCTGTCAGGCCTGGCGGCGTTGCGACACGGGCGCGCCAATATGGATGTGCCGATTTCGCTGGCGATTTTGCTGACCGCCGGGGTCAGCCTGTGGGAAACCATGCGTGGCGGCGAACATGTGTATTTCGAATCCGCCACCATGCTGTTGTTCTTTTTGCTGGTCGGGCGATATCTGGACCGCAGGGCCCGGGGGCAGGCTGAAGCCCAGGCCGAGCGTCTGGGGGCGCTGGTCGCGTCCAGCGTCACCATTATCGAAGCTGATGGCAAGCGCCGCATCGTCGCCACGTCGACCGTCACACCGGGGATGACGGTGCTTGTCGCGCCTGGCGAGCGAACCCCTGTCGACGGGCGGGTTAGCGACGGGGTCAGTGATCTTGATTGCAGCCTGATCAGCGGCGAGTCCGTTCCCGTCGCGGTTGGCGTCGGCTCCAACGTTCATGCCGGAACCCTGAATCTGACGGCGGCCTTGCAGATTAAGGTCGAGGCCGTCGGCGAAGATACCCTGTTGTCGGAAATCGCCCGGCTGATGGAAGCCGCCGAACGCGCCCGCGGGCGTTTTGTCGATCTGGCCGAACGGGTGTCG
This sequence comes from Rhodospirillaceae bacterium, assembly GCA_018671895.1. Lineage (GTDB taxonomy): Bacteria > Pseudomonadota > Alphaproteobacteria > Rhodospirillales > JABHCV01 > JABHGV01. The sequence continues at coordinate 27,375 of JABHGV010000010.1, forward strand.
CGGCTGTATGCGCCGGTGGTTCATCTGACGGCTTTGGCGGCGTTCATCGGCTGGACGACGGTTGGCGGTATGGACTGGCAACAGGCGTTGTTGATCGCCGTCTCCGTGCTGATTATCACCTGCCCATGTGCGCTGGCGCTGGCCGTGCCGGTGGTTCAGGTGATGGCAGTGTCGCGGTTGATGCGGCGCGGCGTGCTGGTTACCTCGGCCTCGGCGCTGGAACGCCTATCGGATGCCGATGCCGTGGTTTTCGACAAGACCGGCACCCTGACTGATGCCCGGCTGACCCTCGACGACAGCGAATTCACGGCAGATGATCTGAAAACCGCCGCCGGTCTGGCGACTGCAAGCACCCATCCGCTGGCCCGTGCCCTGATCGCGGCCTATGAGGAAAAACATGGGTCCGTCACGCCGCTTACCGGCGTCATCGATCATCCGGGGGACGGTTTGTCTCAGGGCGATATGCGCCTCGGACGACGAGGCTGGGCAGCGAAGAATCAAAGCGGCACGCCATCGGGGCCGGAACTGTGGTTGTCGCGGCCCGATCAGCCAACCGTCTGTTTTCGTTTTCGCGAACAGGCGCGAAGCGATGCCACCCATGTGGTTGCTTCCCTGACGTCATCGGGGATGGACATTCACATGCTGTCGGGCGATGGGGCTGAGGCGGTCGCCCGGATCGCTGGCGAAACCGGCATTACATCTGCGGAATCCAGCCTGCGCCCCGACGACAAGGTCAGGCGCATCAACGAAATCACGGCGTCTGGGCGTCGGGTGCTGATGGTCGGTGATGGCCTGAACGATGCGCCTGCGCTGGCCACCGCGTATGTCTCGGCATCGCCATCAAGCGCCGCCGATATTACCCGCACCGCAGCCGACATCATTTATCAGGGTCGCCGACTGGCCCCCCTCCAACAGGCCATGGATGTTGCCCGCCGAGCGCAAACGCTGGTTCGTCAGAACCTTGGCTTCGCATTGATGTATAATGCTGTCGCCGTGCCGCTGGCGATTGCCGGATTTGTAACGCCACTGGTCGCGGCGGTTTCCATGTCGGCGTCGTCGATTGTCGTCATCGTCAATGCGCTTCGCCTGAAGGACTAACGGAACAACACCATGGATGTCCTGATTTACATTATTCCCATCGCCCTGATCCTTGGGCTGATTGGTCTCGTCGCCTTTCTGTGGTCGCTGAAAAGCGGACAGTTCGACGACATGGACGGGGCCGCCAATCGCATCCTGTTTGATGATGATGATGCTCCGCCCACTGGAAAAGACTAGACGAGTCCCAAGATCGGAACATGATTTCTCAAACTCATTTTATGAGTTTTGGAAATCCTGTAAATCCGATCGACTCTATTAGAATCGGGCAGTTTTACCGTGGTAATCCAAATCACCGGAGGCGTTTAGATTTACCATGGAACTGACCCTAAAGTTTTCCACGCCATATAGACCAGGAACCCACAGCCGAACAGCAAGATGACCGGCCCGATGCGTGCCGCCAGGGTGCGCAGTCGCGTCCCGGCCAGTTGCCCCAGCACACCGGTCGCCATCAAGGCCGGCATGGTGCCGATGCTGAACGCCGCCATGCCGCCAGCGCCCAGCACGGCATCGCCGCTGGCCGCTGTTGCCGCCAGTGCGCCATAGACCAGACCACAGGGCAGAAAGCCGAGAATAATGCCGAGGGTATAACCACGGAATCCGGTCGGGTCGCGAAAGAACGGCTTCGCCAGATTGCCGAGCAGGCGCGACGCTGCGCTTTCGCCTTTGCCGCCCGTGAGCAGACGGGGCAGGGGAACGCCCATCCCCTTCAATGCTTGGATGGCGAAAAACAGGGCGGCGACGCCAAGCAGCATCGCCTTGGCCAGACGCAAATCCCAGAGCACGGCGACACCGCCAGAGACTTCGGCGACCACCGCACCCAACAGGGCATAGGTGGTCATCCGCCCAAGATGATAAGGCACCAGCAGGCCGCCGGTCAGCCGTTGCAGTTCGCCCATGCGCTCAGTTGGAATCTTTTCCAGACCGGATGAAACCTGGGCCATGACCAGCGGTCCGCACATGGCCGTGCAGTGGGCGAGTCCACCGGTCAGGCCCATCACGAACAGGGTTGGGGCGACGCTTGAAAACAATTCGCCGGAAACGGCCACGGACTATACCTTCTGCTGCCAAGATTTTGCGAAGTATATCAATAATTTAAGGGAACTATAAAGGGGGGTGGAAAGAATCCTTTTGCGCCGTGACATTTGACCGTTATCAATCCTATGATGACTGGAATTTGCTGATCCGTCGGCTGCCGAAAAATAAACGGACGACCCCCCTTATGAACGAGACACCCGAAACCCCGCCATCCGCGCCTGAATCAACGACCTCGGCCCATGGCGCGAAGGGCGGAATGTCTGACAGCAAGACCAGTCTGTATGCCAAGCATGTCAAAATCTATCCGCAATGGGTCAGGGGCATGTTCCGCAACATCAAGTGGACGGTGCTCGGCGCTTTGCTCAGCCTGTATTACCTGATCCCGTGGCTACGCTGGGACCGTGGAGCGGGAACGCCGGACCAGGCGGTGTTGGTCGATATGACCGGGCGGCGGCTGTATTTCTTTTGGATCGAAATCTGGCCCCAGGAAATTTATTACCTGACCGGAATTCTGATTATTGGCGCCATCGGCCTGTTCATGGTGACGGCGCTGGCCGGGCGGGTGTGGTGCGGCTTTACCTGTCCCCAAACCGTGTGGACAGATTTGTTCCTGTTCGTCGAACATCTGATTGAAGGCGACAGAAACAAACGCAAAAAGCTCGACGCCGGACCACTGACGCTAAACAAGGCGGTGCGCAAAATTCTGAAACATTCGGTCTGGGTGTTGATATCGGCGCTGACCGGCGGTGCCTGGATCATGTACTACGTCGATGCGCCAACGGTCACCATGGATATATTGACCGGACAGGCCTCGACGACGGTGTACGGGTTCTTCGCCCTGTTTACGGGAACCACATATTTGCTGGCCGGATGGGCGCGCGAACAACTGTGCGTTTATATGTGCCCGTGGCCCAGGTTCCAGGGTGCCATGTTCGATGTCGATTCATTGGTTGTCACCTACGAAGGATGGCGTGGCGAGCCGCGCGGCAAGCCCAAAAGCAAAGCCCCTGAGGGTGTCGACAGCAAAGGCGACTGCATCGATTGCGAACTGTGCCGCCATGTCTGTCCGACCGGCATCGATATCCGTGACGGACTGCAACTGGGCTGTATCGGCTGTGGGTTGTGCATCGATGTATGCAATCAAGTGATGGACCGGATCGGCTCGCCCCGACAGTTGATCCGCTATGATTCCATTTCCAATCAGGCATCGCGGGAAACCGGGAAAGAAGTCGGGTTCAAGTTCTTGCGTCCGCGCATCCTGATTTACGCCGCCATTCTGGCCGTCGTCATCGGCATCATGGCCTTTACCATGGGCACGCGCAAAACCACGGAAATCAATATCCAGCGCGATCGCTCGCCGTTGTTCGTGACTCTGTCCGATGGTTCGGTGCGCAATGGCTATACGTTCAAGATATTGAACATGGTCCGCGAAGATCGCAGTTTCGTGCTTGGCACACAGGGCGTCGAAGGCGCGATCATCAATATCGTCGGCAAGGGGGCCGGAAACTGGAAAGCCGCCATCGATGTGACGGTCAAGCCCGACAACGTCGGCACCTTCCGTGTCTATGTGCGGGCCCCGGCGTTTGGGCTGGATGGCCGCAGTCAGGAACTGAATTTCGAACTTCTGGATACGGTATCGGGTAAGACGACACTGCATGAAAGCATATTTTACGGGCCCGGCAACAAATGACATATTGGGGCAAGGACAAGGGGGAACTATGAGCGACAGCGAACATTCCGGTGCGTCGAAAAAAATTGTTATCCGCAAGGTCGATATGGACGCGCCATGGCGGTGGTTGATAGCGGGCTGGCACGATTTTCTCGCCGCTCCATTATTCAGCCTGGTTTACGGCAGTGTTTTTGCGCTTGTCGGCTATGGGCTGACCTGGGGATTGCTGGAAGAATCCCTGTTTCATTTTCTGCTGCCGCTGGCATCGGGGTTCATGTTGTTGGGCCCGCTGTTTGCCGTCGGCCTGTACAATGCCAGTCATCGTCTTGAACAGGGCGAGCCGGTATCCTTCGGCCATTGCTGGCTGGCGTGCCGGAGAAATCTTAGCCAGATCGCCCTGATGGGTCTGGCGTTGATGCTGTTTATGCTGATCTGGGTGCGGGTGGCGACGTTAATATATGCGTTGTTCTTTTCCGAACGAACGCCGGGGCTGGATGGTTTTCTGCTCGACACTTTGTTGTCGGCGGAAAGTCTGCCGTTCCTGATCGTTGGAACCCTGAGTGGCGCTGTGCTGGCGATTGGCGTGTTCGCCGTCAGCGTGATTTCAATCCCGATGCTGATGGACCGCGACATCGACGCCCTGCAGGCCATCATTACCAGCATTCAGGCGGTGCAAATGAACTTCAAGACCATGTGGGGTTGGGCCTGCCTGATCGGTTTATTCACCGGGGCCGGACTGGTGCTGTTTTATGTCGGGCTGGTGATCACCCTGCCGCTGATCGGGTATGCCAGCTGGCATGCCTATCGTGATCTGGTGGAACCGGAAAGTTAAAGAAAATCAGCCCTCGACGGCGCGCGGTCGTTCGGTGACGCGCGGCACCGGCTTCAGGTTCAAATCGACGGCGATGTGCGCACCCTTGATGACCTTTGGGTCATGGGAAATAACGATGATGCTGCGTCCGCGCTTGGCCAGGCTTTTGATGGCGGCATGAATGCAGGCGATGCCTTCGTTATCCAGCCCTTCGGTCGGTTCATCAAGCACCACCAGCATGCCGTCGGTGGCCAGCGCCCGGGCCATGGCAAGACGCCGACGAATGCCGAGCGACAAATTGGCACCGTTATCGGTAATCATGGTTTCCAGTCCACGCGGACTTTCATCCATGTAATTGGCCAGCCCGACCGCTGAAATCACGCGCGTAATGCCGGCGTCGTCAAGGTCGGGGTTAGCGGTCAGCAGGTTTTCACGCACGCTGGCATTCAGGAACGAAGGCTCTTGCGGCAAATAGACAATCTGCGAGCGCCACCATTCGGGCGCGGACTGCCGCAGGTCCAGACCATCGACCAGAATCTTGCCGCGCATGGGCTCGTAAAGACCGACGATCAAACGTGCCAGGGTCGTCTTGCCGGTGCCATTGCCGCCACAGATAACCAGAATGCTGCCCGGCTTGACGGTCGCCGACAGGGATTCAAACAACGGCGTATTGGAACCAGGGTAGGCGAAGGCGAGGTCAGAGAGCTCTAGCCCGCCTGCGTATTCGGACTTGTAGGAACCGCTCTCCATCTCCAGCGGCAGTTGCGAGAATTCTTTCAGCAGCACCATGTTCTGAACGGCTTCGGAAAACGTCGGGCCCAGTTGCGAGAATTTGGAAATCGGCATCAGGGCGCGCGCTGCCAGAATGTTGGCGCCGATCATGCCTCCGACATCCAGTTCCCCGGCGACGACCAGTATTGCACCGATGCTGACGACGAAGACGCTCATCAACGCCATCCCCGATTGGGTCAGGTTCTGCACCACGGTCTGGCGGCGCTCCATCAGAAGGCGTAAATCCTGTATGGCCTTGGTGTGCGTTTGCCATGCCCGCATCAGGAACCCCGATGAGTTGAAAACGCGCACCGTTTCAACCTCGCCTGTGGTGGTGGCAATCAGCGAGTTGCCAATGCCGCCGGTTCGGATCATCTCGCGGGTATTGTTATGGGCTGAAAGCCCGCCCAGCGCACCCAGGGTAAAGATGGCGACCAGAAAGACCAGAACGACAGTGGCCAGCATCGGATTGATCATGTACAGCACAGCAATGAACAGCAGGGAAAACGGAACGTCGAAAACGGTGGCGATATTGGCCGCCCCGAATGCTTTTTCGATACCCGACGTGGCGTTGATGATCTGACGGCGGCGACCAAGGGGAATTCGCTCTAACGTGCCCGCCTTGGCTCGGACCAGAACGGCAAAGCCTGCCTCGGCGATGGCCGCATCGGGACCGGTATTGATGGCGCGCAACAGGCGCATACGGACCTGCCGGAACGCCAGCTCCAGCCCGATTGCCAGGACCACGCCCGTGGTCAGGGTAACCAGTGTCGAATCGACGCCATGGACGATGTATCGATTCAGCACCTGGATCACAAACAACGGCGTCGCCAGCGCCAGGATATTGGCGAACAGCGATGCCAGTCCGGCCTCTCCAGACAGGATCGGTTGCAATTTCAGGCGGCGCAGCAATTCTTTCATGTCGGGTACTCTATAGCCATGTCCGGTACCTTACAAATGACCGTCCTGAAAATCTGCCGAAAAACCAACGGTGGGGGGCGTTGCATCATTTGCTGGAATAGTTCTATTGGTATCATGCCCGGCGATGATTTATATAATATGCAACAAGATTTTTGATAGTAAAAGGTGAGTTGCGACAGTGAGCAGTGGAACTAACAGAAACGCGAAAATTCTGATCGTCGATGACAATCCGGCAAACGTTCATTTGCTTGAAATGATGCTGGAAATGGAATCTTTCTCCGACGTTGACAGCGCCATCGATCCTCGCGAAGTCGAAGCCATGCATCAGGACAAGAACTATGACCTGATCATGCTTGATATTAACATGCCCCATCTGGACGGCTTCCAGGTCATGGAAGCCTTAAGCAAAATTCACGAAAGCGATTATTTGCCGATCATCGTGCTGACCGCGCAAAAAGAAATGAAAACGCGGATCAAGGCGCTACAGGGCGGGGCCAAGGATTTCGTCACCAAGCCCTTTGATCGGGCAGAGGTGCTGCACCGGATCGAGAACATGCTGGAAGTCAGGTTTCTGTATAACGAGCGCAAAAATCAGGCGGAATTTCTCGAAGAAAAGGTTCACGTGCGGACGGAGGAGTTGCACGATACCCGCCTCGAGATCATCCGCCGTTTGGGCCGTGCCGGTGAATTCCGTGACAATGAAACAGGCATGCACGTTATCCGCATGTCGAAAAGTTGTCAGCGTCTCGCCATGGCCGCCGGTCTTGGCGAGGAAATGGCCGAAAGAATATTACAGGCCAGCCCCATGCACGATGTCGGCAAGATAGGCATCCGCGACAGTGTGATGCTGAAACCGGGCAAGCTGGATGCCGATGAATGGGAACATATGAAAACCCATGCTGAAATCGGCAGCGACATTATCGGCGAGCATTCCTCAGAGGTCATGAGCATAGCCCGGGAAATCGCCATTACCCATCATGAAAAATGGGATGGGTCGGGCTATCCGAATGGCCTGAAGGGCGAGCAAATTCCCATTGCCGGGCGTATCGCCGCCGTTTGTGATGTTTTCGATGCATTAACATCGGCCCGTCCTTATAAGAAGGCGTGGAGTGTAGAAGATGCGCGCGCTTATTTGAACGACGGCGCAGGCGGACATTTCGATCCGGAACTAGTTGCGCATTTCAACGATATTCTTGATGATGTGCTGGCAATCCGCGATGAGTTTGCCGATGAGGACCAAGACGGGTAACAGCCGTCGAGCAGGGGGGGGGATGATTATTTCAAAAAAAATTCTTATGGCCGTCGCCCTGATGACGGCGTTGTCTGTCTCGCCTATAAACGCCGCAGAGGAAGCGTCGGGCGAAGACGAAGGCGTGATGGCGATGGTCCAGCCCTATCTGGATCAGGTGCGACCGTATCTGGCGCCGGTCGAAACGTTCATGCGCGCCCAGGCCGATTCCTTCAAAGGGTTCATCAAGGACAACTTCGCCTCGGGCGGCACAAATCGTGATACGCCCAAAGTCGTTATTGATCTGCCGCCGAACCCGTCACCAAAGTGACGGCCTTTATATAGCGCGCTACGCGGCGCATTCTCTGGAAGCCAGACCCTATATAGCGCACTGCGTGGCGCGGATTCTATATAGCGCGCTGCGCGGCGCAGCTTCTGGAAGTCAGACTTTAAAAAGGAAACAGGAGTTAGGTTTGGCAGGATATAGCTCCTGTCGCCATGCTTGTTTTGACTTCCAGTGAACCCAATAGCCAAGGGGCGAGTAGCCCCGCCCGGCGCAAGGGGGCTTCGGGGGATTTCCCCGCCAAGATGAGGGGCAGTATAAATAGCCACCCGGATGGTGCGCTTAGTTTAAGATAAATTCAGGAAGGCCGGGTTCAGCCGTCCCATGGACAGCAACAACTGATAGATCGACAGCCGCTCGTCATAGGATGCGGCGGTGTAGTTGATCTGGGCGTTGGAGACTTCGTTCTCTGCATCAAGCACGTTGATCACCGTTTCTTTTCCGGCCTCGCGCAATTTCTTTCTCGAAATGAAGACCTCGGTCGCGATGTTGACGGCGTTTTCCAGCAGGTCCAGGCGATTGCGCGCGGTCAACAATGACTGCCACGACAGCTTCACTTACTCGATTACCTTGTCGATGGTCTGGTCGTGGTTGTACTTCGATGACCCGTAATCGAACGACGCCTGATCCATGGAGTGACCGGTGGTCAGGCCCGAGAACAGCTGCCAGTTGGCTTGCAGGGTAACCGAATAGTCGCGCCGCGTGCCCAGCGTGCCGGCGTTGTTCTTTTCATAGTTGGCGGCACCGACGACATCGACAACGGGTGAATATTCCGAACGAATGGTGCGCCGCTTCTCGCGGCTGACTTCGACGGAAACGGCACTGTTGGAAATCGCCGGGTTTTCCTGCATCGCGATCTCGATGGTCTTGATCAACTCGCTGGGGACCATTTCCACTGGCGGCACCGGGTCGACCATGGCGCTCAGATTTGGCGGATGGTCAAACACCTGCATATAGCGCGAGGCGGCATCTTCCAGTGCGCCTTCAAACGTGACACGGCGTTCCTTGGCGATTTGCAGCCGTGATTTCGCCTGCAACACATCGACGGCGATGCCCGAACCACGGTTGACCCGTTCGTCTTCCAGGTTGAGCTGGCGCTGAATGGTGTCTTCGTTGTTGCGGGCCAGTTCGACCAGACGCATCTGGCGCAACACGTCGATATAGGCGCTGGTGCCTTCGAACAAGGTGTTCTGCAACGTCCCTTCCAGGGTAATGGCGGCCAGTGCCTTGTTCAGGCGGGCGGACCGTACCGATGAATGGGTCAGATAACCGTTGAACAGGTTTTGCGTCAGGGTCATACCGGCGGTGAGGGTGGAACGTGACCAGTCCCGACCGGTTTCATTGGCGGCCCGGGTCGTCGGGTTATCGATGCGTTCTGGGCCCGCCTTGAATGTGGATGACAGCGTCGGCATGTACCCGGCGTTAGCCACATCGACGCTTTTGCCTGCCGACTGGACGCTCGATTTGCCAGCCTGGACCAGCGGATGGTTATAAATGAAATCGGACAGTTCTTTGTCCAGCTGTGCGGCCCACGATGTTCCCGGCAGCAGTGCACAGGTGCCCAGCGCGAGCATCAGACCGGAAATCTTGCGACGGAATATGCGTCTGGTGTCGTTCACTGCCCTTGAAACCCCTGTTGGCAATCTCGTTCAAAGAGAATCGTCCTTAGGGCTAATTATAAAAAATCAGCGGCTTTTAGGGTACCGGGTCAATTTGATTTGTTGTGCATAAGTCATTGAAATAGCTGTTGAAAAGCTGTGGATAGTGTGTGGAAATGCTGTTGATAAACAGGGGATATCATCGCGCCAGCCTGTGGATTGTTTGTCCTAAAATTTACCATGACAAACTCCCCCAGCCACTCGCGCCGGAGGACGTTGAAATATCAATAAAAAAAGGGAGGGTCAGGCTATCAAACCCCGGCCCTTAACCGGCGTTGAATACGGTGATGTTCTTGATGATGTAATCGCCGCCCTGGTTGCCGATTGTGATGCCCTGAAAGGCGTCGCGAAAACCGGTGTCGCTGGCGTCGATGACCTGTTTTCCGTCGATGCTGACAACCATCCGTCCGGCGGCGTCGCGGCTCCATTCGACGGCGTGGGATTTCTTGTCTTCCAGCGCCACCGGCTGGGCCGCCCGGGCAATGACCGCACTACCACTCCCCGAAACCCTGAGCAGGGACAAAGCCCCGCCCGGCTGATAGCGCAGCCGATAGCCTAATTCCTGGGCCGTCCCTTGATAGGGGCCGAGGTCGAACTGACCTTCGGGTAGCCACGAGCTGAGGGAGAATTCGATTTTAAAGGCATTGGCGACGGCGGTGCGGGCATGGATGGCGGCCGCGGTTGGCGGTGCACTGGCCGCTGTTGTGCCGGCACTGCCGCCCTTTGCGCCAGCGGCCTGATTGAGGACGGCGCCCAGAATGGCGAACGCCTTGTCGCGCTTGGTCATCTTGCGGGGTTGTTCTTCGGTAGTCGCAGTCTCGGCGGTGACGGAACTGCGCAAGCCCC
>JABHGV010000011.1 GCA_018671895.1 Rhodospirillaceae bacterium
CAAGCCACCACATGTAAAGGGGTGCTGCTGCCAGCGCGAGCAGGGCCGACAGGGAAGAATATCGGAACAGCGCCGCCGCCAGCAGCCAGGTCGCGCACGCCAGGCCGCCGACCGCTGGTGCCAGAGCCAGCAAAATACCGAGCGCGGTTGCGACGCCCTTGCCGCCGCGGAATTTTAGCCATACCGGAAACAAGTGGCCCAGCAATGCACCGGCTGCCGCGACCACGGCAATATCGGGTCCATATATCTGTGCAATCAGGACGGCGATAGCGCCTTTCGCGCCGTCCAGCAGGAGCGTGGTGGCTGCGATTTTCTTGTTGCCGGTCCGCAATACGTTGGTGGCGCCGATATTGCCGGATCCGATGGCGCGGATATCGCCCATGCCGGCGAGACGGGTGAGGATCAGCCCAAAGGGCAGGGCGCCGAGAAAATAACCGCCTGCAAATGCCGACACGATGTAAGGCCAGCTATGCGCCCAACTGATGGGATCGATCATCGATCAGTCGATCAGCGAATGAACGTGCCGCCCGCCGACAATGGTACAAACGGCAATGCCCTGCATGGCGAAGGTGTCGAACGGCGTGTTCTTCGATCTACTCTTCAGGTTGGCCGCATCGACTGTCCATTCATGATCCGGATCAAAGATCAGCAGGTCGGCCGGCAGTCCGGCGGCAAGCCTGCCTTCTTTCATGCGCAGCAGGTTGCCCGGCGCCGACGTCATCCGCTGTACAAGGTCGAGCAGAGATATACCTTCGTGGCGATGCAGCGCCAGTGTCAGCGGCAGCAGTGTTTCCAGCCCGACGATCCCGGGCTCTGCCTGGACGAAGGGCAGGCGCTTTGAATCCTGATCCTGCGGACGGTGATCCGACGCGATAACGTCGATCGTGCCGTCCCGGATACCTTCGATGACGGCCTGCCGGTCGTCTTCGCCGCGGAGCGGCGGGGAAACCTTGGCGAATGTCCGGTAATCGCCGATGGCGGTTTCGTTGAGCGCAAAGTAGGGCGGTGCCGTGTCGCACGTAATGGCCAGTCCCTCGGCCTTGGCAGCCCGAATGGTGTCGATGGCATCAGAAGTCGATACATGGGCGAAGTGCAGTCTGCCGCCGGTCATCCGGACAAGGCGGATATCGCGCTCGACCATGATCACTTCGGCGGCTGCCGGAATTCCAGACAGCCCCAGCCGTGTCGCCGTTTCGCCGCCGGTCATGCAACCGCCTGCGGCCAGACTCGGTTCTTCGGCATGCTGCACGATGATCAGGCCGAAGTTGGCGGCGTAACTGAGCGCCCGGCTCATCATTCGGGCATCGGAAATAGCGTGGATACCATCGGTGAAGGCCAGTGCTCCGGCCTCGGCCAGCATCCCCATTTCGGCCAGTTCTTCGCCGGCAAGCCCCTTGGTCACAGCGCCGTAGGGATAAACCTTGGCGAGCCCCAGCTTGCGAGCCCGGCGGGCGACAAATTCCAGGACCGAGATGTCGTCAATCACCGGCGTCGTGTTGGGCAGGCAGACCATGGTCGTGACCCCGCCCTCGGTCGCTGCCCGGCCCGCCGATTCCAGCGTGCCTTTGTATTCTTCGCCCGGCTCGCGCAACTGCACGCGCATATCGACCAGTCCCGGCATCAGGCATTTGCCCTGGCAATCGATGGTCTTGGCTCCCTTCGGGGCTTTCACTTTTTCGCCGAAGTCGGCAATGCTCTCGCCGTCGGTAACCAGCGTGCCGGACGTGTCCAATCCGGTCGCCGGGTCAAGCAGGCGGGCGTTGATGTAGGCGGTCTTGCTCATGAGGTTTCATCCCCCGGCAAATTGTCCATCAGCAGCTCAAGGCATGCCATGCGCACGGCGACGCCCATCTCGACCTGTTCGCGGATCGCAGACCGCCCGATGTCGTCGGCGACTTCCGAGGCGATCTCGACGCCCCGGTTCATCGGGCCGGGATGCATGATCAGCGCATCTTCGCGCGCGTTGGCCAGCTTTTCGTAATCGAGCCCGAAGAAGTGGAAATATTCGCGGATCGACGGGAAGAAGCCGCCCTGCATGCGTTCGGTCTGCAAGCGCAGCATCATCACGATGTCGCAATCCTTGAGGCCCTCGTTCATGTCGTTGAAGACCTCGACACCCAGATTTTCGATACCCGACGGGATCAGCGTGCGCGGCGCGATCAGCCGTACCCGTGCGCCCATGGTGTTGAGCAGATGAATGTTGGACCGTGCCACGCGAGAGTGCGAGATGTCGCCGCAGATGGCGACCAGCAGACCGGAAATCCGTCCCTTGCGGCGGCGAATGGTCAGTGCATCAAGCAGCGCCTGGGTCGGGTGTTCGTGGCGACCGTCACCGGCGTTGATAACGGCGCAATTCACTTTTTCTGAAAGCAGCTGGACGGCACCAGACGCGCCGTGGCGAACAACCAGCACGTCGGGGTGCATGGCGTTCAGGGTCATCGCCGTGTCGATCAGGGTCTCGCCCTTTTTCACCGAACTGGTGTCGATGGACATATTAATGACGTCGCTGCCAAGGCGCTTGCCAGCCAGTTCGAACGATGTCCGGGTGCGGGTCGAAGCCTCGAAGAACAGATTGACGATGGTGCGTCCGTACAGGGTCGACTTGTTTTTATCGGCCCGTCGGTTCTGTTCGACGTAACTTTCAGAGCGATCTAAAATGAGGGAGAGGACATCGGGGGTAAGCCCTTCGATGCCGAGTAGGTGACGGTGCGGAAAACGCGTTTGCAGGTCGCCTTGGTTCATAAAGCGGCACCATAGAGTCCACGGGGGAAAAGCGCAAGTAACTCATTGAACCTTAGTAAAAGTTGCCTGTTTGCCGCTCATGTCCGATAGTATGGCGACGGGCACGGAGAACTCTATGAGCGACAACGAAATTGACTATCAACAGGTCCTGGAAACCGCCTCCGGGGTGTTTGATAAAAAACTGTTTTTCATCACCGGGTTGACCCGTTCTGGAACCATCTGGTTGCAAAAGGCAATCAATGCCCACAGCCAAGTCAGTTGCCGGGGCGAGGCGCATTTTGCAGATATTCTGTTCCCGGCCCTGGGCAATGCGGCGACGACCTATAACAAACGCGTGGTGCGCATCGGAAAGCAACTCGAAGCCTCAGGGCTTGGTGACAGCGCCGGGGCTCAACTGGGTCTTACCAATAATGATGTATCGACGTTGATGGCGACCGCCATGTCGCTGGTCATGTCGCGCTGGAATGGCAGCAAGAATGTCACCTGTATCGGCGAGCGAACAACGGAATACGGACACATGCTGAAGGATCTGGCGCATGTGCTGCCGCAAGCCAAAATCGTCAATGTCATCCGTGACGGGCGCGACGAAGCGGTATCGGTTTACGATTACAATATTCGGATTAATGCCTCGGGGTTCCTGAGTAAGTTCGAAGACTTCGCGGCATTTGCCGGACACTTCGCCGGAAACTGGAATCGCGACGTCGGCGCGGCCCGTTATTACGCACGCAACAATCCAGACAATTATATGGAAATCAGGTCAGAAGAACTGCACACCGAAGCCGCCCACGATCTGGCCCGCCTGTGCCGATTCTTAGGCATCGACGACAGCGACGATATGGTTAGCTCCTGCGTCGACGCCGGACGCCGCGCTGCCTTGCCCGATGGCGTTATCGGGCAATGGCGGGACCGTTTCGATGATGCGGCGACAAAGGCCTTCATGCGCCAGTCAGGCGAATTGCTGAAGCTGCTCGAATACGAGGGTTAGGCGCGGGGTTAGGCGCGGGGTTAGGGCAACAACAACACCGCTGCCGGCATGGTCAGCATGGCAAACAGTGTCGTCGCCGTGATGATGCTGGCCAGCAGTTCAGTATCGCCGCCCATTTGTCGGGCCAGCACATACGAAGTCGCCGAATTGGGCAGCGCCGCATAAAGCACACAGACCGACATCGCCAAGCCGTCGACGCCGAGCGCCAGACAGGCCGCCCATGTCAAAGTGGGCAGGGCAATCAGCTTGATTACGGTGGTCAGGCTGACCAGTCGCCCGACGCCCCGCATGGCGGAAAGGTTCAGCCCGGCCCCGACTGCCAGCAGGCCGATGGGCAACGCGGCGCGCCCGAGAATTTCCAGAAACGGTCCGATCACCGGCGGCAATCCATAGCCGCTGACGTTCAGCAGTGCCCCCCCGGCACAGGCCAGAATTAACGGGTTGCGGGCGATCGGGCCGAGCGTCTGTCCCCAATGGGGCACCTCGCCATCACTCGAGGCATGACGGACCAGCACGACGACGCTGACCACATTGACCAGCGGCACCAGCACCGCAACGCAGACACTGACCAGTGTCAGCCCGGCCTCGCCATAGAGGGCGACGCAAGCGGCGATGCCCAGATAAACGTTGGGCCGGATGGTTCCCTGAAAAACCGATGTGAAAGCCGGACCGTCGATTTTCAGGCGCGGACGCAGCCCGACGGCGATGGCGGAAATGCCCAGCACACCGATGATGGCGGCGGCGACCATCGGGGCCAGGTCGTCGATGCTGGCGAAATCGGCCTTGGCTGTATTGGCGAACAGCAGCGCCGGGAAGAATACGAAAAAGGTTGTTTTCTCGGCTGGTGACCAGAAGGCGTCATCGACCCACTGGTATCGCCTCATGATATGGCCAAAGGCGATCAACGCGAAGACGGGGACAAGGGCGGCGAGAATTTCAGTCATCCGGCGATCCCTCCGCCACCAGCAGCAAGGGCGTCGAGCGCGCCTTGCAGAATAAAGGCGGCTGCCGCCCGGTCGACGACCTGGGCCCGGCGCTTGCGCGTCAGGTCGGCCTCGCCGATCAAGGTGCGTTCGACGGCGACAGTCGACAAACGTTCATCCCAGAAAGCGATGGGCAGGTCGCGGCGCTTCAGAACATTGTCGGCAAAAGCCCGGGTCGATTGGCAGCGCGCCCCTTCGCTGCCGTCCATTTCCAGCGGCAGGCCAATGACCAGTCCGCCGACGTCGTGCTCGTCGATCAGAGCTTCAATTTTTACGATGTCTTCTGAAAACTTGCTCCGCCGGATGGTTTCATATGGCGTGGCGATGGTGCGCATAACGTCAGACAACGCAAGACCAATGGTCTTGGTGCCCAGGTCAAAACCCATCAAGCGTTGTTCCATGGACAACGCCGGGGTCAGTTGTTGTATCTGCATAACCGACATTATGGTTCGACAATAAGCCCTAAAGGTGTGGAGGGGGTAGGAAGATTTCTCTATGATTCCAGCCTTCAAGGGGGGCTAGGAGATTCGCTGAGGTGGCTTTCTCTAAAAAATTTACAACACGTATTGTGATCGTCGTCATTTTGTTGACGGGGATGGCGTTTGTCTCTGGCCCTGTTCATGCCCAGCAGAGAACGCTGCTTGGCGTTCCGATCAAGCCAATCAGCGGAACCTATCTGGTGGTCAAGGATGCCAATGTGCGCGCCAAGCCGGAAACCAAGGGCAAAAGACTGACCAGCATCAAGAATGGCGAGCGCGTTACCGTTGTCGGTAAATCCGGCAACTGGCTGGCGACGACGAAAGACGGCAAGGACTTCGGCTTTATCTTCGCCTCGGTCCTGTTGCCGATGATCGACGGGGCGCTGGATAAGGATTATTCCGGCACTGTCGAAATGAAATCCCATTCACCGTGTGGTTACACCTTCCGTTTCAGTGGCAAGAACGTGATTGAGGGCGAAATATATGAATTCGCCGATTATGAAATTCAGTACCGGTGCAACAGAAAGGGCAAGCCCTATCGGTTCCTGTCACCGATGTTCATGACAGAGGTTCCCTATAAATTAACCCCGGTCGGGGTCTATCAAATCAGCATCGATATCCTGGAAGTCGATGACGCCTATGACGAGATTTTCTCGACCACCTTCCTGTACCAACGTGACAAGAACCGCATCATCTTTGACAGTGTTTCCAATAAAAAACTGGGCCGCCCGCCGGAAGTCACCGAACGCAAGGCAAACAGCATCGCTGAGGCGCTGGCCGCCGCTGTCGAACTGGCGCCATCGTCCTGGGGCGACAAGGTCTGGAAACAAATTTCGAAAAGTCTGCTCGACGGCGAAAATTAAGGGTGTTTGACGTCAAAGCGCATCTTGCGCCGGACTGCGCCCGATGTTACCTTCCGCGCCGCTTTACAGGCTTGGAATAATCATGTCGCTCGATAAAGAAACCGTCAAAAACATCGCCAATCTGGCGCGTATCAAGGTCGCCGACGAGGCTCTTGAGCCGCTTGCCGGTGAGCTGTCTGGAATTCTCGACTGGGTCGAGCAGTTGAACGCCATCGATACCGATGGTGTCGAGCCGCTGGCCAGTGTCGTCGATGTGACCCTGCCGCGCCGCACTGATGTTGTCGATGATGGCGGTTGCCGTGACAAGGTGCTGGCCAATGCGCCGGAATCAGAAGACGGCTACTTCACCGTTCCCAAGGTGGTGGAATAATGTCTGACCTGACCAACCTGACCATCGCCGAGGCGCGCGACGGACTCGATGCCGGGGATTTCTCGGCTGTCGAACTGACCGAAAAACACATCGCCGCCATGGAAGCGGCGCGCGGCTTGAATGCCTTTATTACAGAAACCCCGGAGTTGGCGCTGGAACGCGCCGGTCAGTCCGACGAACGTCGGGCCGCCGGGAAAACCGCGGGTTCGATGGATGGCATCCCGGTCGCCGTGAAGGATTTGTTCTGCACCGAAGGCGTGCTGACGACGGCGGCCTCTCACATTCTGGATGGTTTTACGCCGCCCTATGAATCGACTGTGACGCAGAATTTGCGCGACTCTGGCGCGGTCATGCTGGGCAAGACCAACCTTGATGAGTTCGCCATGGGCTCTGCCAATATTACAAGCCACTACGGCAACGTCATTAACCCGTGGAAGGGTGACGCGGGCAAGGATCTGGTGCCGGGCGGCTCGTCCGGCGGCTCGGCCGCGGCTGTTGCTGCGCGTATGGCATTGGGCGCAATAGGTACCGATACCGGCGGCTCCATCCGTCAGCCCGCATCGTTCTGTGGCGTTGTTGGCATGAAGCCGACGTATGGGCGCTGCTCGCGCTGGGGCACTGTGGCCTTTGCCTCCAGCCTTGATCAGGCCGGGCCGATGACCCGCACGGTGCGTGACGCCGCCATCATGCTGGGAAGCATGGCCGGACACGACGCCAAGGACTCGACCTCGGCGCCTGAGGGTGTTCCTGATTTTGAAGCGGCGCTGAGCGGTGACATTCGCGGCCTCAAGGTCGGCATTCCCAATGAATACCGTATCGAGGGCTTAAGCCCGGAAATCGATGCTCTGTGGACCCAGGGTGTGGAATGGCTGAAATCGGCTGGCGCGGAAATCGTCGATGTGTCGCTGCCAAATACCGAACACGCCTTGCCGGTCTATTACATCATCGCGCCTGCCGAAGCTTCGGCCAATCTGGCGCGGTATGACGGCCTGCGTTATGGCCTGCGGGTGCCGGGCGACAGCCTTGACGAGATGTACGCCAACACTCGATCAGAGGGCTTTGGCGATGAAGTGGTGCGTCGCATCCTGATTGGCACCTATGTGTTGTCGGCGGGTTTCTACGATGCCTATTACATGAAGGCGCAGCGGGTTCGCCGCCTGATTTCCGAAAACTTCAAAAAGGCCTTCGATGATGTCGATGTGCTGCTGACGCCGACGGCGCCAAGCGCCGCGTTCGCCATCGGCGAGAAGATGGACGACCCCATCGCCATGTACATGAACGATGTGTTCACGGTTCCGGCCAGCCTTGCCGGACTGCCCGGCATTTCTGTTCCCAGTGGCCTGTCCAGTGACGGCCTGCCGTTGGGCCTGCAATTGATTGGCAAGGCGTTTGATGAGGAAACGGTGCTGCGCGCGGCGGGCGTTCTGGAAACGGCGGCCGATTTCAAGGCGATGCTAAACGGGGAGGGCAGCTGATATGAGTTATGTCATTCCCGGCGAAAACGGTGATTGGGAAGTCGTCATCGGGCTTGAAGTTCACGCCCAGATTATTTCCAAATCAAAGCTGTTTTCCGGTGCCGCGACGACGTTCGGGTCCGAACCCAATACCCAGGTCTCGCTGGTTGATGCCGCCATGCCCGGCATGCTGCCGGTGATCAACGAAGAATGTATCGAACAAGCCGTGCGTACGGGGCTTGGCCTGAAGGCCGAGATCAATCTGACATCGGTGTTTGACCGGAAAAACTATTTCTACGCCGACTTGCCGCAGGGCTATCAGATTTCACAGCTTTACCACCCGATTGTTGGTGAAGGCACGGTGACGCTGGACCTGGACGACGGCAGCACACGCGATGTCGGTATCGAACGCCTGCATATGGAGCAGGACGCCGGTAAGTCTGTTCATGATCTTGATCCGAAACGCAGTTTTATCGACCTTAACCGGTCGGGTACGGCGTTGATGGAAATTGTCTCGCGCCCTGACCTGCGCAGCCCCGAAGATGTCGGCGCGTACCTGCGCAAGCTGCGTTCCATCCTGCGCTATCTGGGGACGTGCGACGGCAATATGGATGAAGGTTCCATGCGCTGCGATGTCAATGTTTCGGTGCGCCCCGTCGGCGAGACCGATTTGCGCAACCGGGCCGAGGTCAAGAACGTCAATTCCGTGCGCTTCGCCATGCAGGCGGTCGAGATCGAGGCACGCCGACAGATCGGCATCTATGACGACGGCGGCGATGTGGCTCAGGAAACCCGCCTGTTTGATTCCGTGAAGAGCGAGACGCGCTCTATGCGTTCCAAGGAATTCGCCCACGATTATCGCTATTTTCCGGATCCGGACCTGTTGCCGCTGGTCCTGACGCAGGACTTTGTCGACGCCATTGAGGCAGAGCTTCCGGAACTGCCCGATGCACGCAAACAGCGCTATATGTCTGACTTCGGCTTGTCCGCGTACGACGCCGGTGTGCTGGTGGCGGAACGCGAAACCGCTGCTTACTATGAAATTGTCGCTGGCGGGCACGATCCGAAACTGGCCGCCAAC
The DNA here is from genome assembly GCA_018671895.1 of Rhodospirillaceae bacterium. Classification (GTDB taxonomy): domain Bacteria; phylum Pseudomonadota; class Alphaproteobacteria; order Rhodospirillales; family JABHCV01; genus JABHGV01. The sequence continues at coordinate 8,958 of JABHGV010000011.1, forward strand.
TGGGTCATTACCAACCTGTTTGCGGTGCTGAAAGACAAGGGCGTCAGCATTTCCGACAGCCCGGTTTCCGCCAAGGAGTTAAGCGGCCTGCTGGACCTGATAACCGACGACACCATTTCGGGTCGTATCGCCAAGGATGTGTTCGAGGTGATGGTCGAGACTGGCAAGGATGCGGCGAGCATTGTCGAGGAAAAGGGCTTGAAGCAGATCACCGACGGCGGTGCCATCGAGGCCGCTATTGATCAGATCATCGCAGACAACCCCGATCAGGTCGCCCAGTATCAGGGCGGCAACGAGAAAATTGCCGGCTGGTTCGTCGGTCAGGTGATGAAGGCGACCCAAGGCAAAGCCAACCCCGGCATGGTCAACAAGATGTTGGCCGATAAGCTAAAGGGCTGATCGTTACTTTTCAGCCGTTTCGTCGTCATTGAAATCGGGGATGTCTTCCATCGGAGTGATACCGTTGTTGATCTTGTATCGGCGGTTCTGTTCGTAGGCATCGCGCTCGACGATGTACGGGTCGACTGCCTTGTTCGTCATGGATTTTATTTCATCGCGGTTTTCGGCATAGCCGGCTCCGGCATTGGCGGCCGAGACAGCCGTGTGCAACGGATTGGCCAGCGTCGTCAGGACGTCGCCGGTGACATCACGCATGTTGGACGGGCCAACGATCGGCAGCACGATATGGGCACCGCCGCTGACACCGGCTTTGCCGGCGGCTTGTCCTAAGTCTTCCTGACGTTGTTCGACGCCCAAATCGGCAGCGGCGTCTTTGGTGCCGCCCATGCCGACGGTGGTGTTGACGATAAACCGACTGGTCGCCCTTGTGGCACCTTCGGTGTCGCCCTGCAAAAGACTGGATGCGGCGGTAACGGGTTCGGTCAGGTTGGATGCAAAATTGGAAATGGCCTTTTCCAGCGGGTCGGGCGTCACCGCCTTGTAGCCGGAAACCAGCGGATCGGCGACGACCTTTCGAAAGATGCGGTTGAAGCCCGACGTGACCCGGTTCACAGATTCGAACGGGTCATTAACCTCTTGGGCCTCTTGGGCAGAGGTCTCTTCATTTTGTTCCTGAGCGTTGGCGACAGGCGTAGCAAGGACGAGCCCGGATGCGGCCAGCATGAAGAGGCCCGCAATGACGAAAAGACGATCGACGCTGATGTGTTTCATTCCCTAAGTTTCCCTCCCACAGGACCCTGGCCGGAACCCACATGGATCAATATTGACCCCTTTTGCGGGGCTTGTTTTTATCTGGCAGAAGGTGGATTGTTGCATAGCTTCATATAGTACGTCCATATGCGTCACACCAACCGCTGGGTTTGAAAAATGATAGATCTCTATTCATGGTCGACACCAAACGGGCGCAAAGTGTCGGTTATGCTGGAAGAAACCGGTCTCGAGTACCGGGCACACGGCATTAACATCACCAAGGGCGACCAACATACCGATGATTTTTTGGCCATTTCCCCAAACGGAAAAATTCCGGCAATCGTCGATGATGACGGCCCCGGTGGCGAGCCTATCAGCCTGTTTGAATCCGGCGCGATCCTGATTTATCTGGCCGAAAAAACCGGCAGTCCGCTGCTGCCGACGGACCCACGCGAGCGCTATTCCGTGTTGCAGTGGCTGATGTTTCAGATGGGCGGGGTTGGCCCGACGTACGGTCAGGCCCATCATTTTCTGAAATTCGCAAAGGAAGATGTGCCCTATGGGAAAAAGCGCTACCACGATGAAACAAAACGTTTGTACGGGGTAATGGACACGCGCCTCGCCAGTTCGCCGTTTATTGCCGGTGAAACCTATTCCATCGCCGACATTTCCATCTACCCGTGGGTCGCGCGCTTCGAATTTCATCAGGTAGACCTTGGCGAGTTTCCCGCAGTTAAAGCATGGTTCGACAGTCTTTCAGGGCGCCCGGCGGTTGCCAAAGGCATGGTCACCGGGTTTGAATAGGGGAAAGGGACATAAATCATGAGCAATTTGAAATCACCGGCGGTTAAAAAGGTGCGCAAGGCGTTGTCCGATGCCGGATTTAACGACACGGTGATCGAACTGGATGAAAGCGCCGCCAGCGCAACGGATGCGGCGAAAGCGACGGGGGCCGAACTGGGCTCTATCGTCAAGACCCTGGTTTTCTTGATCGGCGAGGAGCCGGTGCTGGCGCTGATCGCCGGCGATCATGTTTGTTTGCCGGAAAATCTGCCGCGAGCTCTGAATCTGGAAGGCGAAGTTCGCAAGACCGATGCCGAAGAAGTCAAGGCGGCGACCGGGTTTTCAATTGGCGGCGTCGCCCCGGTGGCGTTGGCGCTGGACCTGCCTGTGGTGATTGATGTCAGCCTGAAGCGCTTCGATGCGCTTTATGCAGCGGCCGGTCATCCCCACTGTGTATTTCCGACAACGGTTGGTGAGCTGAAAAAGCTGACCGGCGGGATTGTTTCTTACAACATTGCCGCCCCTGCCGACTGATACCCGCAATCACCCGACCCGCAAGGGGGCTGATACAAAAAAAGAAGGCGGGGAAATTTCCCCGCCTTCATAGTTTCTGATTGTTCAGTATTCGGGTAAGTCAGTAAACGTCGTTCTGTGTGTTGAAGACATTGAACTTGCCCGTCGGCGTAATTAGTCGTTTGTCCTTGATGATTTTCTTTGGTTTCAGTGTTGCATCATCAACCACAACAATGGCCGATTCCTGGTTCTTGGCGTTCCAGACAGAGAACCAGATTTCCGTTCCCTGCTTGTTGAACTCGCCTTGAACGACGCGTTGCGCGCCTTCTTTCAAACCAGCCCATTCGGCAATCGGCAGCACCTTGTATTCTTTATCAAGATTGTTGATATCGAATACTGCGATTGAACGCATGATGTCGTCGTCCGGGTTAAGCGGGCTGTCGACATAAAGGTGATGAGACTTCTTGTGGGTCTTGATGAACAACGAACCACCACCCTGACCTTCGAGAGTCTGCACCAGTTTCCATGCATTCTTCGGATGCTTGACCGGGTCAGTGCCGATCAGGGCCACGGTATCATCGCCCAGATGGCTGGTTCCCCAGACAGGCCCGTATTTAGGATGCACGAAATTGGCACCGCGACCGGGGTGCGGTGTTGGCCCTGTTTCGACCAAGGCCGCCAGCTTGCCTTCCTTGGTGTCGATGACGGCAACCTTGTTCGACGCATTGGCGGCGACCAGGAAGTATCGACCGGTTGAATCAAAACCACCGTCATGCAGGAAGCGCGCGGCTTCGATGGTGGTGATCTTGAGGTTCTTAAGGTCGGAATAATCGACCATCAGGACCTGTCCGGTTTCCTTCACGTTGACCACGAATTCGGGCTTGAAGTGCGATGCCACGATGGCGGCAACACGCGGTTCAGGATGGTACTCCTGAGTGCCGACGGTCATGCCACGGGTGCCGACGATTTTCAGCGGCTCCAGTGTGTCGCCATCCATAATCACGAACTGCGGCGGCCAATAGGTGCCCGAGATGGCGTATTTGTCTTCCCACCCCTTCATTTTCGATGTCTCGACTGATCGTGCCTCGATACCGGTATCGATTTCGGCCACCGTCGTCGGCGGGTTCATCCACAGATCAATGAGGTTAATCCTGGCGTCGCGTCCGGTGGTGAACAGATAGCGCCCGGATGCAGAGATCCGCGAGATGTGGACGGCGTAACCGGTCTTGATGATGCTCTTGATCTCGTAGTTGTCGCCATCAATCAGAGCGATTTCGCCGCTGTCGCGAAGCGTTACCGAGAACAGGTTCTCGATATTCCAGTCGTTCATTTTTTTGGTCGGGCGTTTTGCGACCGGAACGTGAACCTTCCAGGTGGCCTTCATGTCTTCAAGACCGTATTCAGGCGGTAATGGCGGGTCCTGCATCACGTAACGAGCCATGATGTCGATCTGATCTTTGGTCAAATCGCCCGATGTGCCCCAGTTCGGCATGCCGCCCGGTGAGCCATAGGTGATGAAATCAACAAGATGCTCCATGCCGAGCTTGCGGGTGATGTCCGGCGTCAATGCTTTGCCGGTCGCACCCTTGCGCAGGACGCCGTGACAACCAGCACAACGCTGGAAGTAGATCTTGGTGGCTTCGTCGAATTCTTTTTTGGACATCACTGGAACACCCGGTTTAACGCCCGGTTGATCCATTTTCATTGTCTCAGATGGGCCGAAAGGAACCTGGCCCTTGGTGTGTTCTTCATCGTGCTTGCCTTGTGCGAAGGCGGTTCCTGCGAACATGCCCGCGGCGGCGATGGCGAATAACGTTGCGTACGTATATCTCCCCAACATTGTGAATTTCCTTCCCCTGTTGTGTTTTGTGGATAGCACCCCTCGAAGTATTGTTTTTGTCATCAAATCGGTCGTTTCTTGCCGGGGACTGTAGCTAGTCGCGGGCATTTCTCCTTAACCAAGGTCAAGAAGACAAGGGCTTGAATGGGTATGAAATGATGCGACAGGGCTGTTTTATCAGGTATTTTCATGGCTTGACGAGGCCTGATAACGGCAGGGTTGCTGGCTGCACAAATGCCTTGTACCCCGGGGGTTTTCGGGCCATAACATCCGCGCCGGGCAGTTGGCCGAGTGGCTGAAGGCGCTCCCCTGCTAAGGGAGTATGGGTTTTATCGCTCATCGAGGGTTCGAATCCCTCACTGCCCGCCATTGTGACAGGGTCCCCGAGAGGGGGCCCTTTTGCATTTGGGGGGCTTTCAGCGGCTTTTTGGCAATAGAAATTCTGCGGGAGATTGCATTGTTTTAAAGGGCGAAATTGAAGAGCCCCTTTCACCGAAATGAAATTCCAGTGAAAGGGGCGTGGGCCGGGTCAGGCGATGGCGCTGCATTCAAGCGATATCTGCTCGATATGCCGATGGTCTGTGCCACAGCAACCACCAACAACGTTGATGTGGTTGTGGCGCCTGGTAATGGCGCCGATTTCCTGGCCCAAGGCCCGGGGATCGCCGTCATCGAGTTCTTCAGCTTCGTTTAATTCAGCATGACTGCAACTTGATGCATTGGCGCGAATTCCACGGATCCTTTTCACCCAGTCTTCATCCGTCGCCAGGGTGGTGTCGAAATGGCTGGGGTGGGCGCAATTGATCATGTAGTAAGCTGGCCCATTTTCAGTTTCCGCATCCGTTTTCACGATGGCGTCCCGCAAGGTTTCCCCAGTCGGCAGGCGACCGTCGGTTTCCAGCGTGAAGGAAATGACGACCGGAATTCCAGCCTTTTGCGCCGCTCGGGTCACGCCAATGGCTTCCGGCGTGTTGGTAATGGTCAACGCGCTGACCATGTCGGCTTGCGATGCGGCGAAAGTATTGATTTGCGTGCTGTGATAACGTTCGGCTTCATCGGGCGTCATAACATCCCCGGGGATATAGCCATCCCCTCTGGGGCCGATGCTGCCACTGATGACCATAGGGCTTTGATCTGTCTCATGGGCGTTGCGGATTTCGCTCATCATTTCGATGCCTTCCTGGTTGGCAACGGCCAGGGCTTCTTCCGAATATCCAAGCTTTTTCGCCCAATCGAAATTGGCGCGCCAGGTCGGGCTTTCAAGAACAAAGCCCAGGTCGCTTTTCTTGGCCATGGAGGCATACAAATCATAATAATTGCGCAACTTCTCAGTACCTGCTTTCTCACGCAACAGGTCGAAAGCGGCAAAACAGGGCAGGTCGATTCCATCATGAAAAATCAACGTGGTTTCCATGCCGCCGTCCGTCAGAAACAGTTTCCCGTTCAGTTGTGGCAGTTGATTGCGATATTTAGACATAACGTTTCTCCTCATTCAGTTTGCCGCATGGAAAGCCAGTGCGGCGTCGGCAAGAACTCTCGTCGATTGCCCGGAATCGATCTAGAAGGCTTGTGGTCAAGGTGCTGGAGAAACAAAAAATATAGTTAAATCAGTTAGTTATATATGTTTTTGAGATATATCATGACCGTCTCCGGTGTTTTGGGAGCCCATTGGTGTACCTGTGGTAAAGTAAATTCATGTCAACGACACGCAAACGAAAAGGCAGTGAGACTCGCAAGCAAATTCTTGAATTCGCCGAGGCGGCGGTTCTGGAAAAAGGCTTCGGGGCGACGTCTATCGAAGAATTGATTACGGCGGTCGGCATCACAAAAAGCGGCTTCTTTTATCACTTCAAGGACAAGGGCGCGTTGGCCAAGGCCTTGTTACAGCGGTATCTGGACCGGGAAGAAATCCTGTTCGATGACATTTTCAGGCGTGCCGAAGAACTGAATGACGACCCGTTACACGGGTTTCTTGTGGGTTTGAAAATGCTGGCTGAACTTCTTGCCGACCTGCCGGAAACGCATCCCGGCTGCTTGGTTGCGTCTGTTACCTATCAAGAGCAGCTTTTCAATCAGGAAGTTATCGATATGAACAGGAACGGCGTTCTGAGCTGGCGCAAGCGATTCAGAAGCCACCTGGACAGAATTTCAGAACGCTATCCCCCGAAAACAGATATCGATATGGATGCCATGGCCGATATGTTTTCCGCACTCGTCGATGGCGGTATAACGCTGTCAAAGGCGGTAAAGGACAAGGACGTGCTGCCAAGACAAGTGATGTTGTATCGGGATTTTGTTAAACGTGTTTTTCTTGGGTGAGGTTAGCGGCGTTGAATGACTAAGGGGCGACATAAGCTGCGGACAACGGTATCCTGCTCATCATGAACGACACTTCGAGAGATGATGATTTTAGTCGGTTGCGTGTACTTGTTGTCGATGACGACGAGGATATCGCTGCCATTATTATCTATGTGCTTCGCGACATGGGGATCACCAATATCCTGCAGGCCGGGGATGGCAAGGATGCGCTGGGTTATTTCAAGGATGCTGACGTTCCCGTCGACCTGATTATTTGTGATTGGATGATGCCGCAAATGAGCGGACTCGACCTGTTGAAACTGGTGCGCAAACGCTATCCCGATTTGCCGTTTTTGATGGTGACGTCGAAAGGAACCCTCGACGCCGTCACCGACGCCCATACCGCCGGGGTCAATGGTTATATCGTCAAGCCGTTTACGCCGGACGAATTGCAAAGCAAGGTCCGGGTTGTGGCGAGGAAGATATTGGCCTAGGGCCAACGGCCCAGATTATTATTGTGCCTGTCGACCGTTATTCCCCTGTATAACGAACGTTAATGGCTTGGAAAGATTATCAAAAGGGACCGTGGGAAAAACATGCAGGCCAGCAAAGTTCGAATCATTACGTTTCTGTCGCTTCTCCTGATTGCCGGATTCCTGGCAACCAGCCTGGTCAGTTATTTCGTGGCGCGGGACAGCCTGAGCGATGAAATAGCTGAAAGCTCTCTGCCTTTGACAGGCGATACGGTTTATTCTGAAATCCAGCAGGACCTGGTTCGACCAATTATTATTTCGTCGTTGATGGCCAATGACACTTTCGTTCGCGACTGGGTGTTGAACGGTGAAGTGGACAAGCACAAGATCGAGCAGTATTTAACGGTCGTTCAAAAACGTTACGATGCCTTTACGTCTTTTTTCATTTCCGAAAAATCAAAACGTTATTATCACCCCAGCGGCGAAAAACGCTATATCCAGGAAAATGACCCGAATGACAGCTGGTACTTCCATGCCCGGGACATGGCTGACGATTATGAAGCCAATATCGACGCCGATGATATGACAGCCGGTCGGCTGACCATGTTTATCAACCACAAGGTTTTTGATTCCAAAGGCACATTTATCGGCATCACCGGCATTGGCCTGTCAGTGGACTCGGTCAAGCATATGATCGAGACCTATCGCAAGAGATATGGTCGCCAAGTGTATTTCGTCGACCGCGAAGGTGAGGTGAAACTTCACGACAGCGCTTACTCAGGTCCTGAGAACATCAGGGATTCGAAAAGCTTGCGACCTTTTGCAACGTCACTGCTGACGTCACCCAGCGGGTCATATGTCTATCAGCGCGATGGCGACAAGGTATTTCTGAACAGTCGCCTGGTGCCCGAATTCAATTGGTACCTGTTGGTCGAGGAGCAGGAAGAACTGACCAAGTCGCCGCTTTTCCGCACCCTTGTCGGCAATTTGCTCGGGGCACTGGGTATCACCAGCATCGTTCTTGTCATCGCCTATCTGACGGTCGGCGGTTATCAACAGCGGCTGGAGGAAATGGCGACCATCGATCACCTGACCCGCGCGGTCAGCCGACAGGCCTTTGACTTGCTTTTTTCCCAAGCCATTCACTCCACCAACCGACATGACGGCGGGGTCCTGTCCGTCATCATGCTCGACATTGATCATTTCAAGAAAGTCAACGATACCTACGGCCATCTGGGGGGAGATGAAGTTCTGCGTTCAGTGGCAGAAAGTATTCATTCGCAGGTCCGCAAGGTCGATATTTTATGCCGGTGGGGAGGCGAGGAATTCCTGTTGCTGCTGCCCGATTGTGACGCCGAAGCGGCGCGTCAGTTGGCGGAAAAAATACGTATCGCCGTTGCCGCCTGCGAGACCCACCTCGGCTCGGCAGTGATATCGGTAACCCTCAGCGCCGGAATAACCCAGTACACAGTTGCCGATAGCGAAGACAGCCTTATTCGTCGTGCCGACGTCGCGTTGTACGAAGCCAAACAGAACGGGCGCGATCAGGTTAAAGTAGCCACCTGATTTGCCAGATCGTTGCATTCTTTTTTAAAACTGGAATGATTCATCCACTGTATCGGAACATACGCTACACGAACCCTCGCGCGGTCTGTATGCTGGCCTGACAGGAATGATAAAACCAGGTAAAGGGGATCGTGCATGCGCTGGGGGTTGTTTTTTGGTCTTCCGATTTTGATCGTTGCGGCGCTTGTCGCCGTCGTTCAGATGCACGACGACCATGTCGTCATCACCAAGAAGCCGCCGCAATCCATCGGCCAATGGTACAAGCCGGAAAACAAGAGACAGGTCTGGCTGCACACCATGTTCAAGCTGCGCCGCGAGATGTTGGCGATGGAAACCTATGCGCGGGCCGAAGACCCGTCGAACATGAAAAAATGGTCTGATGCGCTGGATAAGGACTATCGGCAAATTGCCGTCATGGTGCCGGAATGGACGTCTCGGCTGGACCTGGATGCGCTTGCCGCCGCCCAAAAGGGAGTAACCGAGAAACGCTACAAGGACGTGCTCACCGCGCTGGATGTCTTGAAGGGGACCTGCAAGTCCTGCCACACGGATTTCCGCGCCATCACCGCGGCGATGTATCGGGCGCCGGACTTTTCTGACATGAAAGTCGCCGGGGCCAAGCCGCTGAACGAGCACATGTTGGCCTTAAGCCGCAACGTCAATCATATCAAGATAGCCTTTGGCGACGGTCGCGATGCCGATGCGCTGGCGGCGTTTGTCGATTTGAAAACCGGTATGGATGAACTGGGCGAAACCTGCGTCAGTTGTCATAACAAGCTTGGCAAGAAGGCCTATCCCGACCCGGCCATAACCAGCGCCATGGTGACGCTGGAAACAAGCCTGAAGACCGGGGATATCAAATCCAAGGGCCGTTCGTTGGGAATGGTGGCAGTGCTGGCGTGTGCCCAATGTCATGGCACCCACCGTTTGTCGTTCGATGCGAAAAACCTGTTCGGACAAAAAAAGGATTGGCGGTCACTTCTTCGCCATGGTGGTGGATAACGAGAGGTGATCTACAGATCGCGCCAGATTCCACGGGTGTCGATGACGATTTTGCCGTCCAGTCGGTTGGTGGCGAGATCGCGGAACGGCTTGTGATCGACCAACAGGGCGACGACTTCGGCTGCGTCCAGCGCGGTATCCAAATCAACCTGGGTCAGACCGGAAAGGCTGTCGGGCAGGGTGCCGGTATTGGGCTCGACGATCAGGGTCTGGCCGTCAAAGTCTTTGGCGACGGCCGCGGCAATATCAATGGCCGGGCTTTCGCGCAGGTCGTCGATATCTGCCTTATAGGCAAGGCCCAGAATGGCGATGGTCTTGGCATTTGATGATTTGGCAGCATCGAGAATTTTGTCTGATACATATCCTGGCTTGCCGTCGTTGACGCCGCGCGCGGCCCTGATCAACGGGCTGACGTCTGGCGCGGAATGGGCGATGAACCATGGGTCGACGGCGATGCAATGGCCGCCGACGCCGGGGCCCGGTTGCAGGATGTTGACCCGCGGATGATGGTTGGCCAGTTCGATGGCATCCCAGACATTGACGTCCAGTTCCTCGGCAATCAGCGAAAGTTCGTTGGCAAACGCAATGTTGACGTCGCGATAGGCATTTTCCGACAGTTTCACCAGTTCCGCGGTGTTCGCCGTGGTCATCAGGCATTCGCCTTCAACGGCGATTTTGTAAAGGTTTGCGGCGCGTTCTGAACAGGCAGGACTGATGCCGCCGACGACCCGGTCGTTGCTGATCAGTTCCTTGAGAACCTTGCCGGGCAGCACTCTCTCAGGACTATGGGCGATGTTGACATCGGCCTCGCTGCCGGTGTCATGCGGGAATGTCAGGTCGCTCCGGTGCTCAGCCAGCCATTTCGAAACCTGCACCGTTGTGCCGACCGGACAGGTCGACTCGACGATCACCAGCGAGCCCTTGGTCAGGACCGGGGCCAGAGATTCAGCGGCGGCCTGAACACAACTGACATCCGGACGGTGACCGTTTTTAAAATCGGCGATGAATGGTGTCGGCACGGCGATAATGTGGGCGTCCGCTGCCTCCGGTTTGGCCTCGGCCGTTAGCAACCCTTTCATCACTGCCTCGTGGACCATGGTGTCCAGACCCGGCTCGATGATGTGAATCTTGCCGCGATTGATCAGGTCGACTGCGTCGGCATTGGTGTCGACGCCCAGTACGTGGACGCCTCGGCTGGCAAACACGGCAGCGGTCGGCAAGCCGACGTAGCCAAGACCGATGACGCAGATTTTAACGAACGGTCTGTCAGTCATCAGTGGCGCTTCCTCGTTGCAGAATATCGGCGGCGATGCGTCCTGCGGCTTTGCCGTCGCCATAGGGGTTGTGGGCTTTGCTCATGGTGGTATATGCCGTGTCGTCGTCAAGCAAGCGGGTTGCTTGCTCAACGATGCGCTTGGCATCGGTGCCGACCAGCAACACGGTTCCGGCATCGATCGCCTCGGGCCGTTCGGTGACATCGCGCATCACCAGCACCGGTTTACCCAGCGATGGGGCTTCTTCCTGGATGCCGCCGGAATCGGTAATAACCATATATGCCCGGTTCATCAGGAACACAAATTCCAGATAATCCAGCGGCTCGATCAAATGAACATTCGTCTTGTCGCCGAGAATCCGTTTTACCGGTTCCTGCACGTTCGGGTTCAGGTGCACCGGGTAGACGATTTGCACATCGTCGCGATCACCAAGGTTGGCGAGTGCGGTGCAGATGTTATCGAACCCCGACCCGAAGTTTTCACGCCGGTGTCCGGTTACCAGAATCAGCTTCTTGTTCGCGTCGAGAAACGGGAATGTTTTTTCGTGTCCGCCATCGTCGAGGCGTTCAGTAACGTCAAACAGCGCGTCGATAACTGTATTGCCGGTAATGACGATGGCGTCTTGGGGGACGCCCTCGGCGCGTAGATTGTCTGCCGCCGTTTCGGTTGGGGCGTAATAGGCATCGGCGATGGTGTCGCACAAACGCCTGTTCATTTCTTCGGGCCACGGGGCATAGATGTCGCCGGTGCGCAGTCCGGCCTCGACATGGCCGACGGGGACGCGTCGGTAAAAGGCGGCCAGCGAGGCGGCCATGGTCGTCGTTGTGTCGCCGTGCACCAGCACCCGGTCAGGGGTGCAATCATCGAGAACTTCGCCGATGCCGGTCAGCACCGCAGCGGTAATATGGGTCAGGTCCTGATCCGGGCGCATGATGTCCAGGTCGTAGGCAGGCGCGATGTCAAACAACGCCAAAACCTGATCAAGCATGTCACGATGCTGGGCGGTCACACAGACCAGACACTCGACGCCATCGGCGGCTTGGAGGGCCTTAATGACGGGTGCCATTTTGATGGCTTCGGGGCGTGTGCCGAATATGCAAAGAACTTTCATCCCGTCTGGATATCGTGACCGGAGTATTTTCGCAACAACCGCTTTGCCTTAAGGGCCGAACCTATTATTCTTTGCCCATGAAAATTTTAAGTCGGTTTACGGTTATTGCCACCCTTGGCGTTGCCGCTGGTGTGGTGTTTTCCAGCATTATTGCGGTTAAGCCCGCGGCGGCACAACTTCTCGCCCATAAAGCATTTTATTCACTGAAGCTGGGTAAACTGCGCGCTGGCAGCAATTTTTCCGGTGCCAGCGGCAGCATGGGGCTGGAACTGAAGGGAACCTGCGATGGCTGGATCATGTCGCAGACGCTGATTATGGACCTGGAATTGCCCGATGGTCGTCAAATCAGGCAGGATCTGCGTTTTACCGGTTGGGAATCCCTGGACCGGACCCAGTACCGTTTTTTTGCATCGAACAGGACCGACAACGAACGCGAGGATTTTCGAGGCAGTGCTCGTCTGTTCGGGCCGGGCAGTGCGGGGAATGCCAATTTCAGGGTGCCGGACGCCCGGAAGATTCCCCTGCCAGAAGGAACCATGTTCCCAATGGGCCATACGGCCTGGTTGATTGATCGTGCTCGCGTTGGTCAGCGTCTGGCTAATACCATTGTATTCGATGGTGCTGATGGCGAGGGCCCGCAGCGGGTCAGTGCCTTTATCAGCCCGACCCTGGGCCCCGATCATCACGAAGGCGGCAAGATGGTTCCCAAATTGGGAGCCGCCATGGCGCGCCCCGGCTGGAAAATCCGGATGGCCTTTTTTGCCCTTGATGCCCAAAGTGCGGCACCGGATTATGAAATCGAGATTTTGCAACTGGATAACGGTATTGTTCCCAGCCTGTTGCTCGACTATCAGGATTTTACGGTGGTTTTGAAGCCAGAACAGCTGGAAGTGTTGTCGCCGCCGAAATGTGACTAGGAGACGTTCTTGAGACAGGTGAAAAAATCTATCTGGTTTTTTTGATGCTGGCGATGTGCGCCGGTACCCGGCCTGCGGTTGCCGCCGAAGCGGCGTTTGTCGGCATGGCGGTGCAAGGCATAACAGACAGCGCTGCTGCGGCCATTGGTGACAACATCCCGCGCGGGGTGATGGTGTTGGACGTGGCGCTTGGCGGTCCGGCCGACAAAGGCGGCATCCAGCGTGGCGATATGATTGTTAAATTTGCCGATGTTGGAACCGATACCTTCGAGAAACTGGTTGCGACGGTTCAGAAACTGACTGAAGGCGACGAAATTCCGGTTACCGTGATTCGTGCCGGTGAAGCGGTCAAGCTGACCATGCGGGCAGACAAGTGGCATCCGTCCTGGCAGATTACCAAATCAGCCTTTGCTTCCATACCCAATGTCGGGATTACCTTTTCTTCGCTGACACCGAAGATCAGGAAAAATTTCAGTCTCAGGTGGGGCACCATCGGTCTGGTGGTGACGCTGGTAGATCAGGATAAAACAGAAACCCATAAACTGTCGCGCGGCGATGTTATCTTACAGGTCAATCAGCACCCGGTATGGGAGCCGAAACAATTGGTCGATGCCTATAAAAAGGCCAAGGACGAAGGCAAAAGATCAATGCTGTTGCTGGTCGAACGTGCCGACGGTTTCAGCTTTTCTACCGTTAAGGTTAAATAGACCGAGTTGATTATTTATTCCGACGCAATTCCGCGACCATTTGATTGAGGGTCTCCTCGTCGATGGCTCCGGGGACAACCTGATCGCCGATAACAAAGGCCGGGGTGCCGGAAATTCCCAAGGCTTCCGCTATGCGGCTGGTTGACGCCAGTTCCTTTTCGATCGCCGGGTCTTTCAACCACTGGCGCAGTTTGTCTGAATCAACGCCGATGTCGTCGGCCAGACGAAAGACCTTCTTTTCGGTGACCTTGCCGCGGCTGTTCATCATCGCGATGTGAAAGCGCATATATTTTTCAGGCGCAAACTTCCAAACGGCAATGGCGGCCTGTGATGCAATCACGGAGTCAGGCCCCAGGATGGGGAGTTCCTTGAACACGACACGGATGTTGCTGTCAGCTTCGAGCAGTTTCTTGATCATCGGCAGGACCATCTTGCAGTACTGACAACGGTAATCGAAAAACTCGACGATGGTGATGTCGCCCTGTGGGTTGCCGGCAACCGGCGAATTCGGGTTGTGGCGCAGTTCCTTGTCCATGTGGGCCAGGATGCGGGCTTGCCTTTCCATGTCGGCGCGCTTTTGTTTAGCGCGGTAGGCGTTCATGGCGCGGATCAGAATTTCCGGATTGTCGACGAGGTATTCCTCGATGATCGATTCGACCTCTTCTATTTGCAACGGGGTCAGGCTGTCTTCTGCCGCCGATGCCGACAGCGGCATCGATAGCATCAGAATGGCAAGGATAGTGGCAAACAAAATGCGGAAATTCATCGATATGCTCCTGTAAATCGGGGCACACAATGCGTCACCACCTAGAGAAACGCAAGCCTATCTGGAAGATATGCCCCATATCCCTATCGGGATAAAACGATGCCCGACACGAAGGCCTCGGCCGCCGGACGACCGCCAGCCGCCGCGATACCGATAAAGACGACCTGGATGCCACTGGCGTCGGCATTCGGCCATGTGCGGGTGTACAGTTCTGATAAGTCGACTGTTTCCTGCCACCAGGAACCGGCGTTTTCCCGTCCCCCCCGAACCGTATAGCGTGGCGCCGTGCGCCCATCCTGATCAAGTGGCGGCGACAGGGTGCCGCGTTGCAGTGCTGATTCACCCCAGGTCAGGGAAATAGCCCGGTCGTGGGGTGGCAAGCCGGACCCGAACAGGGAATAGGGCTGGGAAACCCAGCCGCCGGTTTCCGGGTCGGTTTCCTTGAAGCCAACGATCAGGCGCATGGGGTGAAAGCCGGTTGTCGATGGCGGTTCGATATTCCATGACCAACTGAGGAAGGGAGTCGCCAGCATCATGGCGCGTATTCGCCTGACGACGATAAATGGCTCCTCGCCATTGATGATTTTCAAGGCCGGAACACCGGCCTTGTTGACGACGGTGAACTGATGTTCGCTTGGCGTGTCGCCCTCGACTGTCCAGTCGCCGGGAATGTCGGTGGCCGAAAATCCGGGAAAGGGGCCAAGTACAGCCAACAGTCCTTCCGGCGCGATCACCGTCGATGGTTTGCCGCCACACGACGTCAGCAACAACAAGACTGCGGTTATGATCGGGCGAATCATTTTTTATCGGCTTTCGCGGAATCGATGGCGCTGATGATGTCTTGGGCCTGAAGCCATTCCGGTGATCCTTCGGGGAACATTCTTTCGGCCTTGCCGGCGTGGAATTTTGCTTCTTCATGTTTATTGCGAAGCATCGAGACTTCGGCCAGGGCGAGGGCGCTTTTGCCGATTTCTCCTTGCCGTCCATAGGCGATGGCCAACTGGTTCCATGAAAAAATGTCGGTGCGGTCCTGGGCGATGGCAACGGCCAGGTTGTCGATGGCCGGTTGCAGGTATGCGTTGTCGCCAAGCTCTATCTGAACTTGTGCCAGCCCGCGACGCAACAAGGCGGAGTCAGGTTTGAGCAGAACTGCTTTCTCGTAAAATGGAATGGCTTCCGGTGCACGGCCATTTTCAAACAGCATTTGCCCTTTCAGTTCGTTGAAGTACGGGTCCGCCGGATAGTCGGCGATCAGGCTGTCGACCAGTGGGATCGCCTTGTCCAGATCGGGACGACGGTAATAGGCGATGGCGCGCGCGTATCTGGAAACCATGCTGTCCGGATTTTTCTTATAGGCCCGCAAGGTTCTCGCGGGCGGATCGAGAAATGCTTTCAGCTTGGCGACCATGCGCTCGTACATGACGACAAATTCCGGATTGGCTGGTTTATCTGAGTATTCGGAACGGGCGATGTGGGCTTTCAGGGCCTCGATGCGCTGACGGGTCAGCGGGTGCGAGCGGTAATAGGGGTCCTGGCGGGTGGCGCTAAGCAATTCCTGATCGCCAAGCAGGTTGAAAAATCCGAGCAGTCCTTCGGCAGATTGCTCTGTGCTATCGAGAAAGCGCACTCCGGCGGCATCGGCGGCGCCTTCCTGGGTTCGGGAATATTGCAGAAACGACCGGACGCCCGTTTGCTGCCCACCGGCAATGACAGCAGTGCCGACGTCGCTCTGCCCACCGATGATGGCGATGCTGCCAAGAACCATCATCAGGATGCTGCGCGCCGAGCTGTTTCGCATGGCGTCGCGAATCTGGGATAAATGTCCACCAGCGATATGCCCCGTTTCATGAGCGATGACGCCAATAATCTGTCCAGGGCTTTTGCTTTGCATCAGAAGTCCGGAATTCAGGAACAGCTTTTGTCCCCCGGCAACAAAGGCATTCAGCGTGTTGTCGTTGACAATATAAATGTTAATAGCCGAAGGTTCGAGACCGGCGGCGAGGAATAGTGGCGTTGAGTAGGCACGAATGGTATTTTCGATTTCGGCGTCGCGCAGAAATGATATTTTCTTGGCTTCGGCGATGCCCGGTAGAACGGTGATCACGGCAAGGGCCATGGCTGCCAGCCAACGGGTGACGGGCAACAAGGAAAAGTGTTTCAACAGGGGCTTTATGATTTTCATTCAGGCAAAAGGTAAATACCAGAACCGGTTCCGTCAAATCGCCAGTGGCATTCTTGTCGCTGCCGCGTTGACGGCTTGCGAATCCATGTCTGAAATCGGTGACGATTTTGCTGAAATGAGCCGGGGACTGGTTCAATACGAAGAGAATATGGAACGTAAGGGGTTCGTTGGCGGTATTGCGGCCGACGAGCCACAGGCGGCGTTGGCCGGTCGTGAAGCGCTGGACGTTGGCGGCAATGCCTTTGATGCGGCGACGGCGATTTATTTCAATCTTGCGGTGACAATGCCGTCTTCGGCATCGATTGGCGGTGGCGGTGTTTGCCTGACTTATGACGCGTCGTCGAATACCACACGCGCCCTTGATTTTCTGTCCCGAACACCGGGCAGTTCTGCGCGGGCGAGCCTGCGCCCAACCGGGGTTCCAGGAAATGTTCTGGGCTTTCAGATGATGCATGCGGCTTATGGCCGCCTGCCCTGGTCGCAACTGGTGGCGCCTGCTGAAGGCAAGGCGCGGTTTGGCTCGAAGGTCTCCCGGGCTTTTGATGCGGACCTGAAAACGATGGGTGCGGCATTACTGGGGGAAACCGGTTCACGGCGGGTTTTTTCCGGCCCCAACGGTTTGATCCGCGAGGGTGAGAAGTGGTTGCAACCGGCGTTAGCAAATATTCTAGGCGACATTCGCGCCAATGGTTCGGCGGCTCTTTACAAGGGGGTCGCAGCCGACCGTTTCGCGGCCCAGGTAACGGCCGCCGGTGGGTCACTGATGGCCAGCGATTTGAAGGGGTATCGTCCGGTCTGGCGGGAAACCATCGAATTGCCGTTGGGCGATATATCCGTTCACTTCGCGCCACCGACGGCGGCGGCGGGGACTGTGGCTGCGGAAATATGGGCGATGATGAACGACGACAAGCGCTATCGGGACGCCGATCCAGAAGAACGCCCGCATCTGTTTGTTGAAGCGGCAACCCGCGCTTATGCCGATCGTGCCCATTGGCTGAATACGGATGGGACGAGTTCGATCAAGCCGTTCGATCTGGTTGCCTCGTCGCGCATCGCCAAGATGATGAGCACCTATAACAGCGACACCCACACGCCGATCGCGTCTTATAACCCAATGCCGGTCGAGGTCGTCCAGGACCCGGCGGCGACGACATTTGTTGTCATGGACAGGAGCGGATCCGCTGTTTCCTGTGCCCTGACCATGAACGGACTGTTCGGCAGCGGCATTGTCACCTCTGACAGCGGTGTGTTGCTGGCATCGGTTCCGGGCAGTGGCGGGCGTGGACCGTTGTCTTTGGGGCCGATTCTCGCCACCGATCATTTTACCCGTGATTTCTTTTTCGCAGGCGCCGCTTCGGGCGGGGTAACGGCGGCAACGTCGCTGATTTCGGTAATCATAAAAAATCTGGTCGATATCGAAGATCTGGAAAAGGCGATGGCGCGCAAACGCCTGCACCACAGCGGCGCACCCGATCTGGTTTATTACGAGCAAGGCTATGACGAAGCAGGCCTTCAGAGCCTGTTGAAGCGTGGCCACCGGATCGCGGCGACGCCGTCGATCGGGCGGGTCAATGCCGTCGGCTGTACACAGGGCCTGCCCTATGACCCACTCAGTTGTCAGGCGGTCACCGACCCACGCGGCTCCGGGCTGGGCACAAAGCTGGACTGATGCTGAAAATTTCAAAACGCGGCAACGTACCGGCGTTTATCGTCATGGATGTGATGCGCGCCGCCAATCAACGTGACCTGATTAAGGGCGATGTGTTGCATCTGGAAGTCGGGCAGCCGGGAACACCGGCACCCACCGGCGTGCTGGCGGCGGCTCACGCCGCCCTTGACGACGATCGCATCGGCTATACGGACGCTTTTGGTATTCCGCCTTTGCGCGAGCGGCTGGTGCGCCATTACAAGGACGCCTATGGACAAGAGGTTTCGGCCGACAGGATTATCGCCACCACCGGGTCTTCGGGCGCTTTTATCGTCGCGTTTCTGGCCGCCTTCGATTCTGGTGACAGGGTGGCGCTGGCCAGCCCCGGATATCCGGCCTATCGCAATATTCTGAGGGCACTGGATGTTGAACCGGTAGAGCTGCTGGTTGGCCCCCAAACCAATTATCAGCCAACACCGGAAATTCTAGATACCGTCGAGGGGCCTCTCGATGGTCTGATTATCGCCAGCCCCTCGAACCCGACCGGCACCATGATTCCACCCGATGACCTGAAGTCGCTGGCGGCGTATTGCCGGGACAGGGGCTTGCGCCTGATATCTGACGAAATCTATCACGGCATTACCTATGGCATGCGTGCCCAAACGGCGCTTGCCTATGATGACAACGCCATCGTCGTGAACAGTTTTTCGAAATATTTTTCCATGACCGGCTGGCGTCTCGGTTGGATGGTCGTGCCCGAAGATATGCTCAGGCCATTGGAATGCCTGTTGCAGAATTTGTTCATCTCGCCGCCGACCCTGTCGCAACTGGCCGGGGTCGCGGCCTTCGATTGCAGGCAAGAACTCGACGGTTACGTTGCCAATTACGCCCGCAATCGTGCCCTGTTGCTGGAAGAATTACCAAAGGCCGGATTCACGGAACTGTCCCATGCGGACGGCGCGTTTTACATCTATGCGGATGTCTCGCACCTGACAGACGACAGTCACGAATTCTGTCGGCGCATATTAGAGGAAACGGGAGTGGCGGTGACGCCGGGGTCGGATTTCGACCCGACCAGGGGCAGCCGCACGATGCGTTTTTCCTTTGCTGGACCGACCGATATCATGGCCGAAGCGGCTAAACGCTTAAAATCTTTAAGACTTTAAGGGTATTGTCCCTCAAGCGCCGAACGGTCGGCGGCCCGCAGTCGCGGGCTTGTAAGAATTTAGTTCCTGATAAAATTAGAACATGGCTTCCAGTGCCATCGCCGCCGAAGGCGCGGGGGTGACGATGTGACTGTTACCTTTTCCACCAACCGCCGCGCTTCGGCTTGTCTTCTGCTTTCGCGGCAATGGCGCCTTCGTCAATATTGATGACGGTTGTCTTGGCAGCGGCGACAACGGTCTCGCTGGGTTCCTGGACGGGTTCTTTGGCGACACTATCCTTTTTTGGGGCAGCCTTGCGGGCCCTTGGTTTGCGCGCAGGCTTGGCTTCGGATTTTTTCTCGGATTTGCTGTCGTCTTTGGCTTCAGCCTTAGCTTCATCCTTGGCGTCATCTTTCGGTGCGGCCTTCCGGGTCCGGGGCTTGCGCGTCCGTTTCGGCTTTTCTTTCGGCTTTTCTTCGGATGCTTCTTCGCCTTCAGCAGCGGCTTCGGCGGCAGGTTCTTGTGTTGCCGTCTCGTCAGTGTCTGAATCAGCTTTCTTGGCCCGGGAACGACGCCTGCTGGCAGGTTTCTTCTTTTCTTCTTTCGGGGCTGCGTCGGCATCGGTGTCGGTGCCGGAGTCTGCGGCGTCGCTTGACGGCGGCGCAGTATCCTCACCGGTCTCTTGAGTCTCCGAAGTTTCTTGCGTTGCGGCCTCGGCCTGTTCGCTCGACTTACCACGCCGTCTGCGACCGCCACGGCGGCCCCGACGACGTCGTTTTGGTTCCGTCGTTTCCTCGTCTGAATCGGCAGATGCGTTTGCGCCGTCCTGATTCTCCGGCGTTGCGTCCGCGCCTTCCTGTTTCTGGGCACTATCGGCAGATTTGCGATTGCGGCCTCCGCGGCGGCGACGTTTGCCCGGCTTGTCGTCGCTGGCACCGGCAAGGGTAGTGCTGGTAATGCTGACGGCCTCGACGGTGCCGTCTTCCCTGACGCGTTCGATACGCAGGTCAGGCGGTATCAAGGATTCGTCGGCGGTGACGGTGATTTCCAGTGAATTCAGTTCTTCAAACTCGGCCAGAAGCGGGCGCTTCTGGTTGAGGATATAAAGGGCAACCGCCGTCGGCACATGCAGGATGATGGCTTTTGCCTTCTTACGATTGGCCTCTTCCTCGACGGCGCGCAGCGCCACCAGGGCCGATGAATCGGTCGAGCGCAGGATGCCGCTTCCCGAACAATGGGGGCAGGGCTCGGAACTGGTTTCAAGCAATGACATGCGTAGCCGCTGGCGGGATAGTTCGAGCAGTCCGAACGGGCTGATGCGACCAATCTGGATGCGGGCCCGGTCCTCGCGCATGGCGTCCTTCATGCGGCGTTCGACGGAATGGTTGTTTCTGGACACATCCATATCGATGAAATCGATAACGATCAGTCCGGCAAGGTCACGAAGACGCAGTTGCCGAGCGACTTCGTCGGCGGCTTCCAGATTGGTCTTCAGCGCCGTCGCCTCGATATTGCGTTCGCGGGTCGAACGACCGGAGTTGACGTCGATGGAAACCAGCGCTTCCGTCGGGTTGATGACGATGTAACCGCCTGACGGCAATTGCACGGTCGTCGAATGAATGGCTTCGAGCTGGCTTTCAACACCGTAATGCTGGAACAGCGGTTTCGTTGTTTCCTTGTACGGCTGAACCCTTTTGGCGTGGCTCGGGATCAGCAGTTTCATAAAGTCTTTCGACAGCCGGTATCCGGTGTCGCCCGACACGATGATGTTTTCGATGTCTCGACTGTACAGGTCACGGATCGACCGCTTGATCAGGTTGGCTTCTTCGTGGACCAGATTGGGTGCCGTCGACTCGAGGGTCAACAGGCGGACCTTGTCCCACAACCGCGTCAGATATTCGTAATCGCGCTTGATTTCGGCCTTGCCGCGCTTGATGCCGGCGGTCCGCACAATAACCGCAAAACCTTGCGGGATGTTGAGGTCGGTCAGAATGGCCTTCAATTGCTTGCGGTCGGCGCCGTTGGTGATTTTACGCGAGATTCCGCCGCCCCGTGCCGTGTTCGGCATCAGCACGCAATAACGTCCGGCCAGTGAAATATAGGTGGTTAGCGCAGCGCCTTTGTTGCCGCGTTCTTCCTTGACCACCTGAATCAACAGGATCTGGCGACGCTTGATGACTTCTTGAATTTTATACCGGCGCTGGCGTTTTTCGCTGCGCTTGGGGCGCGCCTCGTCGGTGTCGTCACCGCCGATGGTTTCAACCTTTTCTTCGCCGCTGGACCCTTCGTCGTCGGTCTTTTCGGTGCTTTCGGCATCACCGTTGCTTTCGGCGTCTTCGGCGTTGCCTTCGGCCTTTTCTTCCGCGTTGTGCTCTTCAAGCAGCGCTTCGCGGTCCTCGATGGGGACTTGATAGTAATCGGGGTGAATTTCGCTGAAAGACAGGAAACCGTGCCGGTTTCCGCCGTAATCGACAAATGCCGCCTGCAGCGATGGTTCGACCCGTATTACCTTGGCAAGATAGATGTTGCCTTTAATTTGTTTGCGGGCTTCCGCCTCGACATCAAAGTCTTCCAGTCGGTTCCCACTGAGCACCGCTACCCGGGTCTCCTCGGGATGCGAGGCGTCGATAAGCATTGTTTTGGTCGTCATTGAATTTGTAGCTCCAAGGCGTCGTACCTGCCCGGTGATATATGACCGGGGGGGAATCGACGCGTGTTTGTGAAACACCGGTGGCGCCTGCGAACGACAACACCGCCCAATTGGACGGGATATTCGTTGAAATTGTTCGCGCTGCTCTATCCGGCATGAAA
>JABHGV010000012.1 GCA_018671895.1 Rhodospirillaceae bacterium
AAAGGGCATGCGCCTGCAATCAGACCCGACGGTGATATACGGTATCAGCGATGGTGCCGGATTTATCGACCGGGCGTTGAGCCGGGCCGACCTGAACGCACCGAACCCGTACAACACGTATCAGATTAACGGCCTGCCACCGGGGCCTATCGGCAACCCGGGAGCCGCCGCACTGGATGCGGTATTCGCCCCTGCAAAAACTGATGCGCTGTATTTCGTTGCCGACGGAACCGGCGGCCACGTGTTTGCCAAGACCCTGAAAGAGCACAATCGCAACGTTGCCAAGTGGCGCAAAATCAGGGATGCCCGTGGTGGTTAGCCTTTGTTGGGCAAGCGGTTGAGCAATCGAATTCTAAGGCCGGACGGCAATACATTCATGATCCTGATGGCCAGCGCCAGCGGCCATGGGAAGGCGATGACGGCGGGGTTCCGGACAAGCTTTTTGCGGATAATGCGGGCGGCTTTGTCAGCTTCCATCAGCAACGGCATGTTGAACTTGTTTTCGTCTGTGATGCGGCTTTTAACGAAACCGGGACAGATGATGCTGACGCCGATACCGTCGCCGGACAGCCGCCCGCGTAACGCTTCACCCCATGCCTTGACCATGACCTTCGATGCCGAATAAGCAGGCGCTGATGACATACCGAAGAACCCGGCCAGCGAGCTCATCAGCGCGATTTGACCTTGGCCGCGTTTCTGCATGCGCGGCAATACCGGCAATACGGTATTCAGTACACCCGCCATGTTGACGGAGAAGATATCACGGGTGGTGACGTCGTCCATTTTACCGCCGCCGGAGATCCCGGCGTTGGCAATCACCAGATCAAGGGGCTGCACTTCGTCGATTTGGTCGATCCAGTCGGCCATGGTCTGCATATCGGCGGCATCGACGGTTTCGGCAGTGACCATTGCACCGGCCTCGCGACAGGCCCGGGCGACCGCTTCAAGCCGGTCGGCATTGCGTCCCGTCAACGCCAGGAACACTCCCGGCGCGGCATAGTCCAGCGCCAACGCAGCCCCGATGCCGCTGGAGGCACCGGTAATCAATATGGAACGGGGGTCAGTCAAAGATCCAGACATGGTTTTTTATAGATCGAACCGGTAGGCGAGAAAGTGCAACTTGCCCTCAATTGAGGGCAGATACGTTGCACGAAAATATTGGAATCGATCAAATTATCTGCCATCAAATAGTCCCCTTTGATGACAGTTTGATCTATAAAAAGGGGGAAGGGAATAGTTAGTGACAATCAACTCAATGACCGGTTTTGCCAGTGCCGAAGGCCATAACGATGATGCTTCCTGGGGTTGGGAGGCGCGCAGCGTCAATGGCAAGGGAACCGATGTGCGTCTGCGCCTGCCCGGCGGGTTCGAGGCGCTGGAACAGCCGGTCCGCGAGCGCGCCAAAAAGGCCGTCCGGCGCGGCAACGTTTCACTGTCACTGACCCTGAGCAGAACCGGCTCGACCGATTCCGTTCGCCTGAATGACGATGTGTTCAATGCCGTTACCGACCTGCTGCCCGAATTGGCGGCGAGGGTGCCCGATGCTGCTCCGGCCAGCCTTGATGGTTTGCTGGCCCTGCGCGGTGTTCTTGAAAGCGTCGATGAAGGTTTGAGCGAAGAACAAATGGAGCAAATGCACCCGGCCCTGATGGCTGATCTGGAAGTGGCACTGTTGGCGCTTGGCGATATGCGCGCTGAAGAAGGGGCCCGCCTTACCGTGGTTCTGGAAGAACAGATCAACAGCATCGGCGCATTGACCAATGAAGCTTTGAGTCTGGCCGCGATGCAGCCTGACGCCATCGCCAAACGACTGAAAGAACAGGTCGATGCCTTGCTCAAAGATATCCCGGCACTGCCTACCGAACGATTGGCCCAGGAAGCGGCATTATTGATGACCAAGGCCGATGTATCGGAAGAACTGGACCGCCTGGCGGCGCATGTCTCGGCAGTGCGGGATTTAATGGTGGCGGACGCGGCCATCGGTCGCAAGCTGGACTTTTTATGTCAGGAGTTTAATCGTGAAGCCAACACGCTATGTTCGAAGTCGACGGATGTTGAACTGACCCGCGTCGGACTCGAACTGAAAGTCGTTATCGAACAATTCAGGGAACAGGTGCAAAACATTGAGTGAAACCCCAAAGATCAAACAGCGTGGCCTGATGCTGGTGTTGTCGTCTCCGTCAGGGGCCGGAAAATCCACTATTTCCAAGGCATTGTTGGATAGCGAAAACAAGATGATCATGTCTGTTTCAGCAACCACACGGGAACCTCGGCCCGGAGAAGTCGATGGCGTTGACTACTTCTTCGTCGACAAGGCGGAATTCGATCGCATGGTTTCTGATAAGGAAATGCTCGAACACGCAGAGGTCTTTGGCAATTTTTATGGCACCCCCAGGCTGCCCGTCGATAATGCCCTTCGCAAGGGCTGGGACGTCCTGTTCGACGTCGACTGGCAAGGCGCACGTAAAATCAGTAACAGCGCCGGCAAGGACATGGTCGGGGTGTTCATTCTGCCGCCGTCGCACGAAGAACTGGAACGCAGGCTCTATGACCGGGCTCAGGATTCCGATGACGTGGTGAAAAAACGCATGGCAGAGGCAGCCGGTGAAATGGAACACTGGGCCGAATACGATTACATCATCATCAATGATGATCTGGATGAAAGTATCGCTCAGGTGCGCGCCATTCTGAAGGCGGAACGGCAACGCCCGAACCGACAGGATGGATTGCCGGAATTCGTTACCGCAATGTGTTAGCGGAATTTGTTAGCGCCCTGCGGGGCGCAATGTGTTGGCGCGCTACGCGGCGAGGATTCTGGAAGCCAGGTTAAACTTTTTATATGAGTCTAGATTTTTAGAGATTCAGCAATACGACAGAACTGTTCCACGCTCAGCGTTTCGGCCCGTGCCGTCGGGTCGATGCCCAGACTTTCCAGATCGATATTCAGGGGTTTAAGCGAGGCGCGCAGCATCTTGCGGCGTTGGCCGAAGGCGGCAGCCGTCACCGTCTCGAGGGATTTCATACCACCCGTTGCCAGCGGATCAGTGCGCCGGGTCAGGGTGACAACGGCGCTGTCGACCTTGGGCGGCGGGGTGAAGGCGGTCTTGGCGACAGTGAAATCCATATGCACATCGCACAGCCACTGGCTCAGCACCGACAGCCGACCATAGGTTTTCGTGCCCGGTCCGGCGGCGATGCGTTCGGCGACTTCTTTTTGAAACATCAGGGTCAGGCTGTTGATGGACTCGATCTGTTTCAGCCACCCGATAAGCAACGGCGTCGCCACGTTGTAAGGCAGGTTGGCGACGACCTTAAGCGGGGCGGGGCCAAGATTGGTGATGTCGGTTTCAAGGGCATCGGCCTCGATAATTTTCAAGCGCCCAGGATAGGCATCGCTGAGTTCCGCCAGCGCCTCGACGCAACGGGGGTCGCGTTCGATGGCGACAAGATTTTCAGCACCAGCATCAAGCAGGGCGCGGGTCAGCCCACCCGGACCGGGGCCGATCTCAACAACCGTATATCCCTTAAGCTCGCCTGCGGCCCGGGCAATACGACCGGTCAGATTAAGGTCGAGCAGGAAATGCTGTCCCAGCTTCTTGCGGGCATCGAGGCCATAACGCCGAATAAGGTCGCCGAGAGGGGGCAGGTCAACCATCTTTACGCACGACGCCCATAAGACATGTCGGCGGCCATAATCAACGCCGCCAGCAGGCTCGCCTCGCTGGCTTGTCCACTGCCTGCGATGTCAAAGGCGGTGCCGTGATCGGGCGATGTGCGCACGAACGGCAGGCCGAGAGTGACGTTGACGGCATTCTCGAAATCCAGCGTCTTGATCGGGATCAGGGCTTGGTCGTGGTACATGCAGATGGCGGCGTCATAATCGGCGCGGGCGGCACTGTGAAACAGGGTGTCGGGCGGACACGGACCGATGGCATCAATACCCAGACCTTGCAGCGCTTCAACCGCCGGGGCGACGATTGTCTGTTCTTCATCGCCCATACCACCGCCTTCGCCGGCATGCGGGTTCAGCCCGGCAATGGCCAGACGCGGCTTGGCAATGCCGAAGTCTTGCTCAAGGGAACGGGCGGTAATGTTGGCGATGTCGACGATGTCTTCGGTCGTCAGGGTCTTGATGGCGTCGCTCAGGCTGACATGGACGGTGACCGGCACCACCCGAAGCTCTGGGCAGGCCAACATCATCACCGGTGGTGTTCCAATTCCGGCCAGCGAGGCTAAAAACTCTGTATGACCGGGGAATTTGAACCCGGCGTCATACAGAACCTTCTTGTTGATCGGGTTGGTAACAACAGCCCCGGCCTCGCCAGACAGGGTCAGTGAAACGGCGGTTTCAATGGCCGCGATAATGGCTTCGGCATTGTCGCTATCGGGGACACCTGGTCGGGACTCTTTGCTCAAAGGACGATGAAGAACCGGCAGGGCGGATGCAAAAATATCGATGACATTGGCCGGAGAATGAACTTCTGTCAGTGGCACATCAAGGCTGATATTGCTCGCAAGGCTTCGCAAACGGTTCAGGTCGTCGATGATAAAAAAGGCTGGAACCGAAGAATTCCCCCGACCTTTGATCCAGGCCTTCAGCGCGATCTCGCCGCCGACGCCCGCCGGGTCGCCCATGGTCAGGGCAAGGGGGGCAGCGGTCATATGCGGATATCCACAAAGGCGGTATTTCGCAAATCACGCAGACGTCGCCTGGCCGCGATATCAAGCCGTTCGTTGGTCAGATCGTTTAATATCTTCTTGCGCGCTTTCTGCAAGGCAGTAGCGCCCGATCGCCCACAGACCATCAGGACGATAGGTCCATCACTTGACGGCATCGGGGCGCTGGCTTCCCCGATCTCCAGCTTGGCGAGGTTTTTCTGAATAATCTCGGGAAGAGAGCTCACTTCGATTTCACCCAGACTTCCCGACATGGGAGAGCCTTCTTCCTTGGCAAGTTTATCCAGGTTCTCGCAGCCTTTTATGTCGGCGGTGCGTGTTTTAATTTCTTCCATGCGGGCGGCGATGTCTTCTTTCGTGGCCGGTGCGGATAACGGAAAAATCGCCTGCTGTAACGTTACTTTTTCGTCAGATGAGCTCAGCCCTTTACCGGTGCGGACATCGCGGGTGAGGATAATGTAATAACCGGCAATGGTGCGGACCGGGGCCGATAAAGTGCCCTTTTCAAGGGTTGGTAAAATGGCGTCAATCTCGTCACCCAATTGGCCGGGACGTACCCAGCCAAGGTCGCCACCGACCGCTGCTGATGCGCTTTGTGAGTAGTTTCTTGCAATATTGGTGAAACTGGCACCTGTCTTCATATTTTCGATTATTCGCATGGCCAGATTGCGAACATCATTTTCAACTTGCGGATTATCGACGGGAAGGAATATTTCGGCGAGTCGGTATTCCGGCTTGCCTTTGTTGGCATTCATCTCCGCGATGATTTCATCAATTTCTTCATCGCCGATCTGAATATTTTGACTGAGTGAACGGTTGACGGCGCGGCTCCAGGTAATGCCCGCTTCGATTTGTTCCAGCAAGGTCAATTTATGGATGCCCTTGGAGGCAAGAAATTTATCCAGTCCACCGGCGGGCAATTTGTTTCGGCGTTCCATGTTTCGGTATGCATTTTCAACCGCACCGCGGGGAATGTTGATGCCTAGGCGCTTGGCCTCTTGCATCTTCAGTTTTTCGTCGACCAGTTGGTTTAGAACCTGACGTGACAAACGTTTTCGATTTTCAGCACTGTTCTCAAGGTTCGAATTGACAATAAGCAGCGATAGCCGGGATTTGAGGTCAAAAACGGAAATGACGTCGTCATTGACGATGGCCGCAATTCCCAACGACTGGGCCGACGAATAGTTTGCGGAAAAAACCGACAATGACAGCAAGACCAGGGCATAAAGAAAACGTTTCATTTTCATTGTGTCGACAAGCTGGTGCTGGGTGCGACTTCGCCCAGGGTTTTAAAGACGATACGGAACATGATTGAATCTTCTGGCTGTAAATCGCGGTCTTCAAATGTTGTTCTGCTCAAGTTGGTCGACAGAAGAAAGCACTCGTCTTCGTATGTTAATCCCAATCGCATGGAACGGAGTTCATCTGCATCCATATCGCGCGTACCAGACAAACTACCATGCCAGTAGCGGCTGAGTTGAGACGATAGAGTGCCGTTAATTTCTTCCCGGCCTGCAAACTCGCTGTCTTCCTGTCGGTCGAAATAAATATAGCGCGTAGTGACGTTCAATGATGGCGGTCCTGCGGACATGTTTATTTCATTTCGCCGAGCTTCCAGATTGTCCTTGCTCAACCGGGTTCGGTAATAGACATCAAGGTTCTTTTTCGGTGACACATGAACACGTCCGACAATGTCAGAGAAATTATCGTCCAAGCCAGACCCGGCTGCAAACGTATCATCAACCTTGTAACGATAGCTTTGCCCGACAAGCAGGCTGGTGGATCCGCCTTGCTCGCCGAAGACACCCCATTTAAAGCCGTAGTTAACACGCGGACCGCCCTCGACCTTGTCGATTCCGGAAAACCGGTTGGTGCTGAACAGGTTGGTGTCGTCGAACTCGAAATTGAGACTGTCCTCGTTGGGGATTTTGTCCGGATTGCCGCCATAGGGGCTGAGGACAACAGCGGCGATGGGCTCAAACATTTGATAGACGCTTCCTTCCTGGCGGACGAACGGATAGCGCCAGTCCAGCGAGACTTGCGGCATCAGCCTGTATGCGATGCCGGAATAATCATCTTTCATCTCACCTCGCGACAGGCTGTTGACCTGATAGAAATCAGCATTCAGCGATGCGGAAAGGGTGTAGATATCGCCCTTCGGCGCGATGTATGGCAATTGCCAGCCGCCACGCATGGAAACCCTGTGGGTATCCGTGCCTTCATTTCTGGTCAGTGACAGAATGTTGACGTCAAGGTTGGTCTTGCCGCCAAGGCGACCGGGTTTACTCTCATGATTGTATTCAACCAGTGGCAGGATCAGCGGAATGGTGTCGTCATTGTCGGTCTCCTGCAATCCCTGGAAGGTGGTCGTGCCAACATAGACATAGTTACGTTCGCGGAATCCTTCGGCAAACAACTGCGAGGTCAATGATCCGCCGGAATTGGAAATTGTTCTGTCGGAACTGAAACCGAAGCGTGACATGTAGGTGTCATCAGAGGCCCGGTTAAGATCGAAGCCCCATCGCCATGTATCGTCGAGGTCAAAGCGCCCTTTTGCTGCGATGTGTCCACGTACGCCGAAGCTGCCTTCTTCCGTCTCGTAATCTGCGTCGGATTCATTTTCGGCAATACTGCCCCGCGCCGTTAACTCACCCTCGACGAATTTGTGGCGGTATTCGGTCCCAAGAACGATGCCCTGCTTGGTCGTCACGATAGGGGTGATGGTGGCATCGGCATTGGATGCAATATTCAGGAAATATGGCGTTGCAACCCTCGCCCCAAGGGCATTTGACGATCCGATGCTAGGTGCCAGAAAACCGCTGCGCCGTTTAACCGTCGGGTCCGGGTGCGACAGGTAAGGCGTATAAAGGATAGGAATGCCGGCCAGCTCCAGCCACGCGTCGGTGTATTCGATGGTCTGGCGGCTCTTGTCGTGCACCACCTTAATGGCCTTCAACTGCCACAATGGCGGGCGGCTGGGGTCCTCTATGCATAATTCACAAGGGGAATAGACGACCTGGCGCATATCCGTGCGGTTGCCCTCGCTAAGACGACCACCGGCCGCCGCGATCCGGGAGCGATCGCTGAGGATGGATCTGAGATCCCGGATGATGCCGTGTCTGATATCACCGGTCAGTTCCATGAACTCAGCGAAGATGACTTCGCCGGTCGGTTCCAGCAGGGTGATGTTCCCAGATGCACTGACCAGGTCCTGCCTGCGGTTGTAGATAATGGTGTCGGCCCTGAGAACGCGTTCTTCATAGTTCAGGTGAACATTGCCGCGCGCGGTGATGATGTCGAGATCGCCATCGTGCTGCATTTCATCAGCCGTGAATCTGACGCCTTCCTCTTCGGCTCCGGCATCGACAGCCCGAACGGTCTCAGGCATTTGTGCATCAACAGCAGCCAGGCTGTTGGCCGGAAGTGCGGCAAGAACAGTCAGCAACAGCGATACCGCCGGTAAAATGTAATAGTGGCGCGTCATTCTTTAATCTTAACCATCTTCAAGGTGTAGCAGCATGGCAAGTCCAAGCAGGGTTGTTACTCCCGATGGGCTCCATGCGGCAAGGATAACGGGAATGCTGTCTGATAGCCCCAGGGCAAAGACGACATCGGAGAAAAAATACAACAACAATCCAGTCAATACACCCCCTGAAACGACATAAATTGTTCCCCCGCGACGGGAATGACGCAGGGTAAAGGTGGCGGCGATCAAAACCATGGCGCACATCAGCAACGGCGAAGCGAGCAGAGAATGCAAATGCAGACGATGCCTGAGCGCCGAAAAGCCTGCTGCATCCAGGGTGTCGATAAAGGCTGGCAGGTCCCAGAACGACATGGTTTCCGGCGGTGCGAAGTTGTCCTGAATGGAACCCAGGGTCAGGTCGGTTTCGAGCCAGAACTCTTCTTCGAATTTTGATGGCTTGTCCGGAATATGCAACCAAACCGAACGCATGTGCCAGAAGCCGTCTTCAAGCTCTGCACTTTCAGCATCAATCCGGCTGATGAATTTATCAGCCCCTTCGTAAATGAAGACGTTGACGCCAGACAATTTAACGTCGTCGTCTTGCTGCAGAACGCTGGTGGCGTGAATGACCGACTGGTCCGATCCGTTCGACTGGCGCAGCCACAAGCCTGACCCGGATAGGGCGAGGAAATTCACCTGTCCCTTGAATGCCGCCCCCTCAAGCCGTTCATAACGGGTCAGGGTCGCCGATGACAGGGGATTAAGAATACCGATCATGATGATGCCAAGCATGAAAGCCAGCGCCAGCACCGGCAGCAGGAACTGCCATGCCGATACCCCGGCGGCACGAGATACGACCAGTTCGTGGGTTCTTGTCAGTCGCCAAAAAGCCGCCATGCTGCCAAACAGGACGGCAAACGGGAAAATCTGCTGGCCCATGTGGGGCAATTTCAGGGCAGCCATTTCCAGCACCAGAGAAACACCAATGTCGGGTTTCGACGATGCGCGACGCAAAAGCTCGATACTGTCGACAAGCAAAATCAATATCATCAGCATCGAAAATATAGACAGGAAGCTGACAATGAACTGCTTGCCAATATAGTAAGACATGGTGGTTGAAAGACGCACAGCCAGTCCCCTAACTTGCCGCTTGCAGGCGTTGCGAGACCCGGTTTCTGGGAGATCGAAGCATCGCTATGAAACCGACGGCTACCGGCAATAACACCAGCGTATACAGCAACGGCAGCATTGACAGGTTCCGGGCCGTCGCGTTTTCCAGTGTCAGCATTGCCGCTTGCAGGCAGACAACCGTGATGGCCGCCCCAAAAACGCGGCGCGACTGGGCCCGTCGGGTGAAACTGCCCGATATTAGAAATAACAGCCCGATCAGCGTATAGCCCAGTGACGCCAATGGGGTCAGGATGCGTTTGTGACCCTCGACCGTGAATTTTCCGATGTCTTTGGCATCCAGCTCAGGATCGTCTTGAAGGTTGAACAGCTCGTAGACGGATCTTTCCCGGGCCTCGCGAAAACGACCGTCATCAACGGCTTTCGATGCCTCAATCTCGAAAATGTAGCGGTCGAAATACAGGATCGACAACTGATTGGTGTCGGGATCGACTTCTTGTCGGTTGCCGTTGAACATGACAACGCGGGAATTGTTCTCGCCTTCGACCATGGCACCGCGTTCGGCCAGCAGGGTGTAGGGCTTTTTCTCCTTGCGGTTATCATGGACCATGATGCCGTGCAGTTGGCCATCGCCGCTGCGTTCGCGGACATAAACGGTGATACCGTTTGATACCTCGTTGAAGGCCCCTTCCTGCAACAAGATATTGGTATAGCTGTAGCGGATGTCCCATTGCAGGTCACGGAACATGCGATACGACTGGGGCAGCAGATACAGGTTCAGCAGATACCCGACAGCAACGATCATCATGGCCATGATGATTGCTGGTTTTGCCAGCGATACCTGGCTTAAACCCGCCGCCCGCATGACCACTAACTCACGGTCGCTGATCATTTTCGAATAGACGAAAACGACGACGGTAAAAAGCGCGATAGGCAGAACGATGGACAGGAAATTGGGCAGCAACAGCATCGTCAGATAGACGAAGCTGCCTGCCGTCAGGCCCCGATTGACGATCATTTCGACGAACTTAAGCGATTGCGTCAGCCAGATGACACACGTCAGCCCCGCTGTGACGAGAATCATACCCACAAGCAACTGCCCGAGGACGTATTTGTTAAACCCGCTCATGTCTGAAATTCAACCCTTCTGGCCAGTCGCCAAAATGTCGGAAAACCACTAAAAAATCAAGGCTTAACGGAAATATTGGCGGTTGTCGCAGGGAGGCTGGGAAGGCCTCTGGCGGACCGGATAAAGGGGTTGTATCAAGCGCTGGGTGGAAGAACTTTCCCCGGGTTCATGATACCTTTGGGGTCGAGCGCCGTCTTCAGGGTCCGCATCAGGTCGATCTCGACCTCGCTTTTATAGCGTTCCAGGTCGCCGATTTTCAGCTGACCAATGCCGTGTTCGGCGCTGAAACTGCCGCCCATGGTGTCGATCAGGTCATGCACCAGCCGGTTGAAATGCCCCCATTTTCCCAGATAGGCCTCGGCATCCATTCCTTCGGGCTGGCTCAGGTTGAAATGAATATTACCGTCGCCAGCATGGCCAAAGGCGCAGATGCGGATGCCCGGCATTTCGGCCTCGACCATTTTTGTGGCGCGTTCCAGGAATTCCGGCACCTTTGATACCGCGACCGCGACATCGTGCTTGATCGAACCGCCGACCAGCTTTTGTGCCTCTGGAATACTTTCGCGCAGCCGCCATAACTCGTCGCCTTGTGCACCGCTGGCGGCGATCACGGCGTCGTCGATGATGCCGTCTTGGAGCGCTATCCCAAGCGTCGCTTCCAGTTGTTCCTTCAGGCCAGCTGACTGTCCGGCGACCTCAATCAGCGCGTATTGCCCATGGGCGTCGTCCAACGGGTCGCGGACACCGGGAATATGAGCCGCCGTAATCTCGACGGCAAAACGGTTGAACAGCTCGAATGCCGTGATTGAATCTCCCAGCACGCCGTTAATGCGGCTGAACAGTTCCATAATGGCGCTGGCATCCGCTGCCCCGCAGATACAGACTTCGCGGGTCGTCGGTTTTGGAAACAGTTTCAGCACGGCAGCCGTGATAATACCCAGCGTTCCTTCGGAACCGACAAACAGATGCTTCATGTCATAGCCGGTGTTGTCCTTGCGCAGACCCTTCAGCCCGTCCCAGACGCGACCGTCGGGGAGCACCACTTCCAGCCCCAGCACCATGTCACGGGCATTGCCGTACCTCAGCACCTGAACGCCGCCGGCGTTGGTCGCCAGATTACCGCCGATGCGGCACGATCCTTCGGCTGCCAGGCTCAACGGAAACAGCGCGCCCGCATCATCGGCGGCGGTTTGAACATCGGCCAGAATAACCCCGGCCTCGACCGTCATGGTGCGATTGGCGACATCAATATCGCGAATGGTGGTCATCCGCTCGGTCGACACAATAATGCCGTCCTGTTCGCTGAACATCGGGACGTTGCCGCCGACCAGCCCGGTGTTGCCACTCTGTGGCGTGATGCCAAGACCGGTGTCAGAACAAATGGCGACGATGCGCGATACCTCGTCGGTCGATGCCGGACGCGCAATTCCGGCACACGCGCCCTGATACAAACCGCGCGGCTCAATCAGATAGGGTGCCATATCACCTTCGTTGTCGATCCAGCCCTTCGGCCCGACAACATCGCGAATTCGATCCAGTGCGTCTGCGTACGTTTTCATATCGCGGGCATAATGGCGTCAGGGCGGTGCGCAAACAAGGGGGCTTCGGCTTATAACCACTCGCCGAATTTCAAAGCATTCTCTTTCGGCAAGATTATCCCTATATACAACGGGTTGATGACAGGAGAAATCGATGCCAAATGTTGAAGTGAGAGATGCAGACGGAAAACTGATCCATACCTATGAGATGGTTGCCGCTGGATACGGCGATCTGGTCATGGCCGATGATCTGATCGATACGGCAAAAAAGAACGCTATTGAGGATGAACTTGTCAGTGAAGATGAGACGGACAAGCTGACCTTTAAAGTGGTTGAATGAACCAGTCTTTTTTTAGGGCCGTTCAGCTGCTGTTGCCAAACTTGTCTTGATTTCCAGAGGCCCAAAAAGGCACAGGGCGAATAGCCCCGCCCGGTGCTTGAGGAACAGCATGCAGCGCCTCGCCGGTGTTCGTCGTCCCGGTGGCGTATCCAAGAATGCCAACGGTCGTGGATTGCAGATCATTTACGAGGAAACATGCGCCATTATTAGGAAGCGGTGGCAAATGGACTAGTAGCAAGGCTCACAGAGGCAGTTTCCATAAGTTGTTTTAAAACGATCTAGCCGACCTCAACCCGGTTGCGACCGCTTTCCTTCGCTCGGTACAACGCCCTGTCGGCTCGTTCGATAAGCACTTCCACCTTCTCGCCCAATTTATGGCTCGTAACGCCAAAACTGGCTGTTTGTTGGCCTGTTTTCGGGAAATCTTTCTCCTCAATCAAGGCGCGGAGGTTCTCGGCCAGCAACTTGCAGCCGTTTTCGTCGGTGCCCGGGCAAAGAATGAGGAACTCTTCTCCTCCCCATCGACCGACAATGTCCACGCTGCGTATGGCCGTCTCCAACAAACGCGCGAAAATCACGAGGCTATGATCTCCCACCTGATGCCCATAAGTATCGTTGACCTTCTTGAAATGGTCGATGTCCAGCAGGATTACGCCAAATTCAGATCCGTTCCGCGCGGCGCGTTGGATTTCATTCTCCAGGGCTTCGTCGAGTTTTAGCCGGTTGAAAACATTGGTCAAAGGATCGGTCGTCGATATTTTTTTGAGTATCTGATTTTGCTCTTCAAGTTTGGTCTGCGCCAAATTCAATTCAGACAACGTACTGGAAATTTTCTGGTTCGCTCGGGCCAAACGGCGGTTCCAGTACAAGGACAAGGACAAAAGCAAAGTCGCGAGGAAAATAGCCTGCCACAGGAGCGTGTAATCGGTCACCTGCTTGATGGTGATGGCGATCCACTTGTCACGAATGCTTTGAGAAACCTTGGGGTCAATAGCCTGAAGGGCTTTGCCGAATACCGTACCCAGTAATGGCTCGTCGCTGCGCGTGGCAACGCCCAAGTCGTATGTCAAAGGTAAACTGCCAGTCACAGCCAATTCATCCAGTTTGTTGGTCTGCAAAGAGAAGACCACAGCACCCTGAGCGCCGATATAACCAAACACTTTACCTTCAATTACCTTTAGCAATCCCTCGACATTGTTTTCCACTTCCACAAGATCTATGTCCGGGTAGAGTGCCAGAAGCTTTTCAATCGCAATGTCGCCAGCGATAACGGCAAAACTATTCCCTGCACCTTCCAAGCTATCTTCTACGAAAATGCGGTCGTAGCGGGTGACCACGGCCAAGGGCAAGTTGAAGTAGGGGACGGAAAAATCCAGAAAGGTTTTGCGCTCTTCACTTTCGTTGATTTGCGACACCACATCGCAATCACGATTGCGCGCAGCGTTCATCAAGTCATCCCAGTTCTTAGCCGGGTGGACGACCATTTCCATATCCAGCATGCGAGCGACAACTTTGAAATAATCCCCAGACAATCCATCGTGTTCGCCTTGATCGTTTACGCCGTCAAAAGGCATACGGTCCGGGTCTACGCAGACATTAATCTGCCCTTTAGCTTCCAAATAGCGCCGTTCGGAATCGGTCAGATCAATCTGTGTGATAGATTGGGCATAAGCAGGTTGGGCGAGCATCACAACGAGAAGACTCATTGAGGTACATAACAGGGCTAATCCAGGCGCTATCCGTTGTCGTTTCAACATAATCCTGCAAAACAACATGCGACTTTTCAAAAATGAACCCGCAAACACTTTAATATATTGCTTCAACGGCTTCGGCTCCCCCATCAAGTGACTTAGTTTCAAGATTTAGTCGTGACAAATTTAGAAACCATCACATGTATAGATGGCAGAATACAGCCCCGCAATCTTACTTTGTGCAAGCCCTTTTCAGCCGATCATTGATGGCGCGGCCAAGGCCCTCGTCGGGGATCGGCATCACGGCGATGCCGTTGAATCCCGGCTGGTCAAGCATGCGGATCATGGCGAACAGGTTGGCCGCCGCTTCCTTCAGGTCGCCCGAGCGGCTGAGGTTGGCGGCTCGGCGTTTGGCACCTGAGCCAAAGGCGAGCAGTGCCTCGCCGGTATTGGCTGTCTCGGCGTTCAGGCGCAGCGGAATTCTGGGTGCGTAGTGACGGCTCATCTGGCCCGGTGATTTCGGCGCATCATCGTCGCTGCCCGCAATCGCCAGTGGCCCGATAATATCCTCGATATCTTCTTGGCAGATGCCGCCGGGGCGCAGCAGGGTCGGGGCATCGGTGCTGAGGTCGACGACAGTGGATTCCAACCCTACCGTACACGGCCCGCCATCAAGGATGATATCAACCGCGTCGCCAAGTCCATCGAGAACATGCCCGGCCGTCGTCGGGCTGATTTCGCCGGATCGGTTGGCGCTGGGCGCGGCAATGGGACTTCCAGAGGCCTCAATTAACGTATGGGCAATCGGGTGATTGGGAACCCGTACCGCCAGCGTGTCGAGCCCGGCACTGGCCAGCAGCGAGACGGTGCAGTCTTCACTGCGCGGCAGTACCAGCGTCAGCGCACCGGGCCAGAAGGCGTCAGAAAGTTTGGTCGCGATGTCGTTAAAGACAACGGCGTCCATGGCGGACTGCTGATCGGTGAAGTGGATAATCAACGGATTGAATTGCGGTCGTTGTTTGGCATCGTAAACGGCGGCGACGGCAGCATCGTTTCGGGCATCGCAGCCAAAGCCATAAACGGTCTCGGTTGGAAAGGCGACCAGTCGGCCCGCGCCAATGGCTTCGGCGGCCTCGGCAATGGCCTCGGGCGTTGCCGTTTTCAGGCGGTCCTCTGTATCGGGGAGTTCCAAGGGGAGCCGTTCCTCGTTCGTTAAAAACCCAAAAAAGAGCCGCCGGACTGGCCAACGGCTCTTGATTATCTTCTCTTTCTGCTTCTGGCTAGGCCATCCGCGGTAATGACCCGGCGCTGCAGTCACCGTAAAGGATTACGGCGGCTATATCTGGCTCCGGTCTCCCGGTCGCCAGTACGATTATAGTGCGCCTCAGGCCCGAAATCGTCAAGACTTGAAAACGGAAAAAACCTGCCTAGTGCTGGGTTCCGTCAGGGAGAATCTCGTCCGTTTCCTCAAGCCCACGAACGATGAAATCGGGATTTTCCATCCCTTCTTTTCCATACTGCAACGGGCTGCCGTCCAGTGTGCATACGCTGCCACCTGCGGCCTCGACAACAGCGTGCCCTGCGGCGGTATCCCATTCCATGGTGCGACCCAGACGCGGATAGATGTCGGCACCGCCACTGGCGATCTGACAGAACTTCAGCGAGCTGCCGGCGCTGGTCGAGGTTTTGACGTTCAGTGTGGCGATGTATTCTTCAAGCTCCGGTGTGCGGTGGTTGCGGCTGGCGACGACGACCAGTCCGCCGTCAGTAGGCGGACGGCACGATATCAGGCGTGCCTCTTCGCCACCGGTCTCGGCGAACGCGCCGCTGGCGCTGCCAAAATAGGTTTCGTTCAAGGCCGGGGCATGGACGACACCCAGCACAGGACAACCGTCTTCAATCAGCGCGATGTTGACGGTGAACTCGTCGTTCTTGGCAACAAAGCTTTTGGTGCCGTCCAGCGCATCGACCAGCCAGAACGGCTCGGCCCCGACGGCGGGTGCGTTACCTTCGGCGAAAGCCTCTTCACCGACAATCGGATATTTGGCGGTGATGCCTTCGCGGATGCCCCGCAAAATCAGGGCTTCGGCAATGCGGTCGGCCTCGGTTACAGGTGATGCGTCGGCCTTGGTCTCGACCTCGAAATCGCTGTTATAAATTTTCAGGATTTCCTTACCGGCGCTCTTCGCCAGATCGCCAACCTGTTCCAACAGGGCAATGGATATATTCAGGGTCACTGTTCGCTCCGCTTCTACGACTCGTTGGCGGGAATGATACCAAGTTTCTAAGGTGTATCGAAAATTTCCTCGGCGATGAAGCGCTGTGCCTTGAATGCGGGCGAGAAGTGATCGGCGGCCATTCCGGCTTTTGTTTTCAGGTGGGCGAGGAAGTCCTGCTTCTCGGGTAATTGCCGCCAGACGGCGGGCAGGAACAGGGCGCGGCGACCGCCATCTTCGATGATCAGGCCATCAATGCCGGGGCGCAATTGCGCCAGTAAATCGGCTTCATCGGCAAAGCTCATCGGCACGGGCGGGCTCAACACTGATATGGAGAGTTCGCAGTCCCGGAACTCGTTTTCCGTCAGGGCGCTGAAACGAGGATCGCGAAAGGCTGCCGAATAGGCGTTCTCGGCGACATCGGTGATCAACGGCTGGTGGGCCTGGGGCGAGCCGATGCAGCCACGCAAATTGCCGCCCAGTTTTAGCGTCACAAAACAGGCTCCGTCGCGGCCCAAGTCGTCCGGATAATCGGCAATATCGATATCAAGGGTCGTGCGATCCTCAAGGCCATGACGAATGGATTGTTTGGCGAGCTCGAGCAACGTTGGGCCATGGGCCTCAAGAAGGTCCTTGGTCTTCGACTCGAAGTCGTCTGCGGTCATGATCCCGCCTCGAACAGTTCCCATGCCCCGTATCCGACGACCCGGGTTTTGTCCCCGGCGGTGTCGCCGGAATTACACAGGCCCAGGGTTTTGATCCGCATCCCCTTGCGTCGTGCCAGCGCCAACAGGCCTTTCAGGGGATAGCGACCACAGGCCTGATCGTCGCCGATGGCGTCGCCATCCAGCGCCTCGATGGCTTGGCAGGTTGCCTCGTCGATGTGCCGGGCGGCATCGTAATCGAGGAAATGACTCAAATCGGTGGAAATAACGATGACTGTTTCCTCACCGCCCCACAGGGTATCCAGGACTTCGGCGACCTCATCGGGGCTGGCATCGCCGACGACCAGCGGCAGCAAGTTGAAATCATCCAGTACCGTTTGCAGGAATGGCAACTGGACCTCAAGCGAATGTTCCTGGGCGTGGGTGGCATCGAACACCTGCACCTGCGGCATCTCGGATATCCGGGCGGCGGCTTCACGGTCGATGGGGATGGTGCCCAGCGGTGTCGCAAAAGACTCGGCGCTGCTCAACGCCAGTCCGTTAACCCCGACCCGATGACACGGCCCCAGCAGCACGACGCGGCGGATGGTATCGGCGGCGGGTTTCAGCCGGGCGAAGGCGCGCCCTGCGGTC
This sequence comes from Rhodospirillaceae bacterium, assembly GCA_018671895.1. Lineage (GTDB taxonomy): Bacteria > Pseudomonadota > Alphaproteobacteria > Rhodospirillales > JABHCV01 > JABHGV01. Next base: position 17,484 of record JABHGV010000012.1, read on the forward strand.
GCCCCGGAATAGATGTATCCGGCATGCGGCACGATGATGACTTTCGGGGCGGCGTCGCCGGTATCGGCGGTGTCGGCGTCATCGAGATATCCCGCGACCGCGCGCCCCAGTTCATCAGGGTTTCCGGGATAAAAGGCCCCGGCAACGGCAGGCTCGCGGATCATGCTCATCTGTTTTAAGTAATCCTGCGATGGGACGCTGTAAAGGGAGGTGGTTTTGTTGGCGCGCCCCAAGGGCGGCGCGTTCTCTGGAAGCCAAGTTTTAAATGCAGGCAGAGTATGGCTCCTGTTGCCAAACTTGTTTTGACTTCCAGAGGACTAAAAAGCCAAGGGGCGAATAGCCCCGCCCGGCGACTGAGGGGCAATATTCATGTATAATAAATACATGAATGAAGTAGTGAAATCCGACGATGTTGGCGGGGCGTTTCCCGGTCGGTACTGGCACATGCTGGACGACGGGCGGGTGCAGTGCGACCTGTGCCCGCGTTTCTGTAAACTGCACGAAGGCCAGCGCGGCTTGTGTTTCGTCCGCGCCAATGTGGGCTCCAAAGTTGTCTTAACGACATATGGCCGGTCCAGCGGTTTCTGCGTCGATCCCATTGAGAAAAAACCCCTCAACCATTTCCTGCCCGGCACGCCGGTGCTCAGTTTCGGCACCGCAGGCTGTAACCTGACGTGTAAATTCTGTCAAAACTGGGACATTAGCAAGTCGCGTGAGTTTGACCGGCTGTTGGATCAGGCGAGCCCGGACATGATCGCCGATGCCGCCGTCAAGACCGGCTGCCGCTCGGTCGCCTATACCTATAACGACCCGGTGATTTTCCTGGAGTACGCCGTCGATGTGGCCAAGGCATGCCGCGAGAGGGACATCAAGAACGTTGCGGTGACGGCGGGCTATATCTGCGACGAGCCACGGGCGGAATTCTTCGAACTGATGGACGCCGTCAATGTCGATTTGAAATGCTTCACCGAAGATTTTTACAAACGCTTGTGCTCGTCCAGTTTGGCTGCCGTGCTCGATACCCTGAAATACTTGAAAAACGAGACCGATGTCTGGGTCGAGACGACGACCCTGCTGATTCCCGGTGAGAACGATTCTGACAAGGAACTGGACGAAATGACCGCCTGGGTGGTCGAACATCTGGGCCCCGACGTGCCGATGCATTTTTCCGCCTTTCATCCGGACTGGAAAATGATGGCGACGCCAGCGACGCCGAAATCGACGCTCAGCCGGGCGCGGCAAATCGCACGCAATAACGGCGTTCGTCATGCCTATACGGGCAACGTCCATGATTTTGAAGGCGAGAGCACCTATTGCAACGGCTGCGGCGAGCTCCTCATCGGTCGCGACTGGTATGTGTTGTCCGATTGGAACTTGGGCCGCGACGGTCACTGCACAAAGTGCGGCACGTTGCTGGCTGGTGTTTTCGACGGCCCGGCGGGCACTTGGGGGGCGAAGCGACAACCCCTGCATCTGGGCTGACGGTTTCCCTGTCGTGACAGGGGTTCGCGAACCTGTTAAATCAGAGCCCCATGTTTCAGAACCTCATGAACAAGAAAACAATCGCCCTGATCGTAAAGTTCGCCATTTCCGGCGGCCTGATCTGGTACCTGCTCGACAATGTTGATTTAAGTGCGGCCAAAGACAAATTGCTGACTGCCGATATCGGTTTTCTAGCGCTCGCCGGTATTGCCATCGTCGTGCAGGTGGTGATTTGCGTTTATCGCTGGTTGTCGGTGATGCGGGCCATTGATGCCGATATGACGTTTTCCAAGACACTGCAAATTTACATGATCGGTTTTTTCTTCAATCAAGCGCTGCCGTCTTCGGTTGGCGGTGATGGTGTGCGCATGTACAAGGCCTACAAGAATGGCCTCAGTCTGTCCGGTGCAGTTAACGGCGTTATGCTGGAGCGAGTGGCAACGGTTCTGGCGCTGGTCATTGTGGTTGTTGTTGCGACACCATTCTTTATCGACCGGGTCGGCGATGATGCCGCTTCGTGGATTGTCCCGGCGGTTAGCATTCTTGGCCTTGGCGGTGTTGCCGGGTTAGTTCTGTTGATGGGGCTGGATCGGCTGCCGTCGCGGTTTGATCGTTGGCGGGTTGTTCGCGGGATGGCGGTTTTGGCCGCCGATGCCCGGCGCGTTTTTTTTGCACCGGCAGACACCATGCGGGTAATGGGCTGGTCGCTCACTGGACACGTCAATGTGTCACTGGCGGTGTTCCTGCTGGCCCGTTCTCTGGACCTGGACGTCAGCTGGCTCGACTGTCTGGTGTTGATGCCGCCGGTGCTGCTGATCATGACCTTGCCCATATCCATCGCCGGATGGGGCGTGCGCGAAGGGGCCATGGTAACGGCATTCGGGTTGATCGGCGTGTCGGCTGCGGGTGCCCTGGTGCTGTCGGTGATGTTCGGGCTGTGGGCGCTGGTCATGGGGCTGCCCGGCGGAGTTGTCTGGCTGATGAGCCAGGACCGGACCATTGAGGATATAGAGACGCCGATGGAAGCACGCTAAAAACACCAACAAATCCTTTTATTTGTCGTCGACGGCGTTACAGTCTGTCGAATACGTTTTCCACTATCTGAAACGGAGGGATCAGGACCTTGAGCAACCTGACAATGACGGTACACGAATTTCTGGCGATCATGGGAACGCTGGACGAACATATGGAAGATTCCGGCTTCAAGGCCGAGTCTGCCATCTACGATGCTTGGTATCAGCAATGGCGTGATCTGGAAGCCAAGGTCGAAAAGCTGTCGATGATGGATCGTGCCGACATGCTGTTCGACGGCAAGGTCACTATTAACGATATTTCCGACGAGCACCTGACAGAAGCCATCGCGGCGGTTTCCGAACAGGTCAACATTCATCAAAAGATGATTGACGAGAACGATATTGACGCCGATCCGGACGATCTGGAAATCTGGCAAAACCGTCTTGAAACAATGAAAACCCTTTAGGATTCCATCACCATGAAGCCCACTTTCGCAAATCCCGTTCTGCCGAAAACCGGCACCGTCGTCGTTCCCATCCTCGATGGCCGCAAACTGTTGGCGTCGGCCAAAAATCTGGACAAGCAAATGAAGGGCGGCTTGATGCGCGCCATCAAGGCCAGCCAGTTCAAGGGCTCGAAGGGTCACAGTCTGCACCTGTTGGCACCGGCCGGAACCAAGCTCGACCGGGTGATGGTCGTTGGCCTTGGCAAACCCACCGATGTTACGGATTCCGCCATGCAGGCTATGGGTGGGCGCATCTATACGGCGCTGGCGAGCAAGGGAAAGACCGCCAGTGTCCTTATCGACAGTGTCGAGAAAAGTAAAATGAGCCCGGCCCGTATGGCCGCCGAAGTAGCTTATGGGGGGCGTTTGGCGTCGTACCGGTTCGACAAGTACAGGACCAAGGCACGGCGGCACAACAAGCCAACCCTGAAGACTGTGAAAGTGCTTTCGTCTGGCACCGCCCAGGCCCGCAAGCTGTATCGCGATATGGACAAGGTCGCCGATGGCGTCTTCTTCACCCGTGATCTGGTCAGTGAACCATCGAACGTGTTGTATCCTGAAACGCTGGCCGCTGAGGCCAAGAAGCTCGCCAAGCTTGGCGTCAAGGTCGAGGTGCTGGGCGAGGCGCGGATGCGCAAGCTTGGCATGGGCGCGTTGCTGGGCGTCGGCCAAGGCAGTGTTCACGAGCCGAAACTGGTGGTTATGCAGTGGAACGGTGCACCGAAGTCCAAGGAAAAGCCCATCGCCTTCGTCGGCAAGGGCGTGACCTTTGATACCGGCGGTATCTCCATCAAACCGTCCGGCGGCATGGAAGACATGAAATGGGATATGGCCGGGTCGGGTGTCGTCATCGGGCTGATGAAGGCGTTGGCTGGTCGCAAAGCCAAGGTCAATGCCGTTGCCGTTGTTGGACTTGTTGAAAACATGCCGGGCGGCAATGCCCAGCGTCCGGGCGATATCGTGACCTCCATGTCAGGCCAGACCATCGAAGTCCTGAATACCGATGCCGAAGGCCGCCTCGTGCTGGCCGATGCGCTGTGGTACACGAAGGAACGTTTCAAGCCGAAATTCATGGTCAATCTGGCGACCCTGACCGGGGCCATCATCGTTTGCCTGGGCAACGAGAGGGCCGGGCTGTTTTCCAACAACGATGTGCTGTCCAAACGCCTGTCCGATGCCGGGGATGCGGTTAGCGAACAGCTGTGGCGTTTCCCCATGGGCGACGTTTACGACAAGATGATTAATTGCGATATCGCCGACATGAAGAACATCTCGGGCGGTCGCGGGGCCGGGTCGATTACTGCGGCGCAGTTCCTGAAGCGTTTTGTCGGCACGACGCCGTGGGCGCACCTTGATATCGCTGGCGTGACTTGGTCGAACAAGGCCAAGCCGACGGTTCCCAAGGGTGGCACGGCCTTTGGCGTGCGTCTTCTCGACCGCATGGTCAAAGACTACTACGAGGCGAAGTGACCCCAAAGTGACACAGGTTTCCTTCTATCACCTGCTGCACTGGCCGCTGGAACGCGCCCTGCCGAAGTTGATTGAAAAGACACTTCAGGCAGACAAGCGCGCCGTTGTCGTGACCGATGGCGAGAAGCGGGCGGAGTTCCTGAGCAATGCCTTGTGGAGCGAGAATGCAGGGTCCTGGCTGCCCCATGGTTTGAATAAAGAAGGCTCGGCCAAGGATGGCCGGGCCTCCGACCAGCCGGTCTGGCTGACGGACAAGGACGAAAACCCCAACAGCGCCGACTTCTTGTTTCTGACCGATGGTATGAGCAGCGATGGCATTGACGGTTTTGAGCGATGCTTCGAGCTGTTCGACGGCAATGACTCCGCACAAGTTGCTGCGGCGCGGGAACGCTGGAAGGCGTACAAAGACGCCGGACATGAATTGAAATACCTGCAACAGACGGAAAACGGTGGCTGGTCTGAAATGGCTAGTGGGTAAGGTGAGGGATTAGCCCTCCACACCCTCGATTTTTTCCTCGGCCTTCATCCATGCTTCTTCGGTCGCCGCAAGGTCCGATTTAATCTCACCCAGCTTGACCTGTAGTTCCTGCAACGCCGCCGTCGACCCCTGATAGACTTCCGGGTCAGCCAGTTTGGCCTCCAGCTTTTCTTTTTGTTTTTCCAGCGTGGCGACTTTTTTTTCGGCTTGTTTTGCGGCCTTGCGCAAGTCGGTGGACGCGGCCCGTGCCTGGGCCCGTTCCTGACGCACTTGCTTGCGGCTTTTTCCGGAATCCGTCTTGGCCCCGGATTTGCCCGATCCACGACGCGCATCAAGCAGCATCTTCCGGTAATCGCCGAGATCACCGTCATAGGGTTTGCAGGTGCCGTCGCTGACCAGCCACAGGCGATCACACACCAATTCGATCAGGTGCGGGTCGTGGCTAACCAGAATCACCGCGCCGTCGTATTCGTTCAGCGCAAAGACCAGTGCCTCGCGGGAATCGACGTCCAGATGGTTGGTCGGTTCATCCAGCAACAGAATATGTGGCGCATGAATGCTCATCACCGCGAACAACAGCCGCGCCTTCTCGCCGCCCGACAAATCACCGATGGCGGTGCCGACCTTGTCAGCGCCAAACCCGAAACGACCCAGTTGCGCGCGCACTTTTGATTCGATGGCGTTGGGCATCAGGCCGGACAGGGTTTGCAGCGGCGTCGATGTTGGCGATAACTCGTCGGTCTGGTGCTGGGCGAAATATCCGACCGTCAACTTGCCGGATTTGGTCAGCCGCCCCTTCATCACATGCAGGCGCGCCGACAACAGCTTGATCAGTGTCGATTTGCCGTTGCCGTTGGCACCCAACAGTGCAATGCGGTCATCCATGTCGATGCGCAGGTCCAGGTCTTGCAGGATTGGCGTGTCTTCATCATAGCCGACAGCGGCGTCATCAAGCGCAATCAGCGGCGGTGACAGCGGGTCGGGCGACGGAAAGTCGAAGGTCACGGTGCGGTCTTCGATGACGCTGGCGATGGGCTGCATACGGGCCAGCATCTTGACCCGGCTTTGCGCCTGACGTGCCTTTGTCGCCTTCGCCTTGAAGCGGTCGATAAAGGACTGGATGTGTTTCTGTTCGGCAATTTGTTTGGTCCGCATCTTGGCCTCGTTGGCAAGACGCTCGCTGCGGGTTTTCTCGAACCGGTCATAGCCCCCGGCATATCGGGTCAGTTTTAGTTGTTGCAGGTGAATAATGCCGTCGACGACGGTATTCAGCAGGGTCCGGTCGTGACTGATAACCACCAGTGTTCCCGGCCACGACGCCAGATAACTTTCCAGCCACAGGGTCGCCTCCAGATCCAGATGGTTGGTCGGCTCATCGAGCAACAACAGGTCCGGGGCCGCGAACAGGGTAGCGGCCAACGCAACGCGCATGCGCCAGCCACCGGAAAAATCGCTGCATGAGCGGGCTTGCGATGCTTCATCGAAGCCAAGACCGGCAAGGATAGAGGCGGCCCGTGCCGGGGCCGTGTGGGCGTCGATATCGGCCAGCCGGGTGTGAATATCGGAAATACGGCCTGGGTCCGTTGCAGTATCCGCTTCGATGAGAAGGGCGCTGCGCTCGGTATCGGCCGCGAGCACTGAATCGAGCAGGCTCTCGGGACCCGACGGGGCTTCCTGTGCGACGGTGCCGATGCGCGATCTTGGGCGCACGCTGATTGAGCCGTCGTCGGCTGCAATGTCGCCAAGGATCAACTTGAACAGGGTCGTCTTGCCGGTGCCGTTGCGCCCGACGAAGCCGACCTTGTGCCCGGCGGCGACAGCAACTGACGCGTTTTCAAGCAGAACCCGCCCGCCGATGCGATATGTAAGTCCATTAATATGCAGCATGGGCGCCCGTGTAGCATGCTCGGGCGACGGCGCAAAGAAGGTTTAGCGAATGCTTGCAAAGGGAGAACGATGCCGCTATAACCCGCGGCCTCAAGACCGGGACATGGGGGCTCGGTGAAAAACGCAAAAACTTTTTAGGAAGGACTGTTAGGGAATGGCTATTGAACGCACCCTGTCCATTATCAAACCGGACGCCACCCGACGTAATCTTACCGGCAAGATCAACGCAAAATTCGAAGACGCGGGCTTGAGCTTTATCGCCCAGCGTCGTCTGCGCCTGACCCGTGAACAGGCCGAAGCCTTTTATGACGTGCACAAGGAACGCGCGTTCTTTGGCGAACTGGTCGATTACATGTTGTCCGGCCCGGTCGTCGTGCAGGTGTTGGAAGGTGAAAACGCCGTCGCCCATCACCGTGAAGTCATGGGCGCCACCAATCCGGCACAGGCCGACGAAGGCACTGTGCGCAAGGACTTCGGCGTCGATGTGCAAGAAAACTCCGTGCATGGCTCTGACAGCGTCGAGAACGCTGCCAAGGAAATAAGCTTCTTTTTCTCGGATGCTGAGATTGTTGGTTAGTTTTTTCTAGCCGCACCCTTCGGGTGGCGCGGCTTCTGGAAGCCAGGTTATAAATGGCGGCAGGATATAGCTCCTGTCGCCATTCTTGTTTTGATTTCCAGTGAACCAAAAAGCCAAGGGGCGAGTAGCCCCGTCCGGCGCTTGAGGGGCGGCATGAAGCAACCCTGGATTCCCGCCGTCGCGGGAATGACAGGGGTCGGGGGCTTTTTTTTTGTTTACACGACGGCGATGCATGCGGGTTAATAGCGCCGGATAAAAAAGCTATTCAAGAATTCAACCAGGGAGGGGGTCATCATGACCGACAGTACAAATCCAGAAACACAGGTTCTGCACGCCGGATGGCGCGCCGATCCGACCACGGGCTCGGTTGCCGTGCCCATTTTCCAGACCACGGCGTACCAGTTCAACAGCACCGAACATGCATCGAACCTGTTCGCCTTGTCGGAACTGGGCAACATCTATACGCGCATCATGAATCCAACCAACGACGTGCTGGAAAAGCGCGTCACGGCACTGGAAGGCGGCGCGGCCGGGTTGGCCGTGGCATCCGGGCAGTCTGCTTCGGCATTCGCCCTGCAAAATCTGGCCAAGGCCGGTGACAACGTCGTCAGTTCCACCGACCTGTACGGCGGCACCTGGAACCTGTTCGCCAATACCTTGAAGGATCAGGGCATCGAAGTGCGTTTCGCCGATCCGGCCGACCCGGAAAGCTTCCGCAAGGCGACGGATGACCGCACCCGGGCATATTATGCCGAAACCCTGCCCAATCCGAAATTGCATGTCTTTCCGATCAAGGAAGTCGCCGACATTGGCCGCGAAATGGGCATCCCGCTGATTATGGACAACACCGCGGCTCCGATTTTGTGCCGTCCGTTCGAACACGGCGCGGCAATCGTCGTTTATTCCTGCACCAAGTATATCGGCGGCCACGGCACGTCTATTGGCGGCGTCATCGTCGACAGTGGGGCGTTTGATTGGGAAGCCGCTGGCGCGGACCGACAACCGGCGCTAAACACTCCTGATCCCAGCTATCACGGTGCCGTCTGGGTCGAGGCCGTCAAGCCAATCGGACCGGTCGCCTATATCATCAAGGCCCGCGTGACGTTGTTGCGTGATATCGGCAGCGCCATGAGCCCGTTCAACGCCTTTCAGATCATTCAGGGCATGGAGACCTTGCCGCTGCGCATGCGCGCGCACAGCGAGAATGCGGCCAAGGTCGCCGATTTCCTGGAAAAGCGTGGGGACGTTACCAAGGTCATTTATCCCAGCCTGCAAGACGGTGAGGAAAAACGCCGGGCCGACGCCTACCTCACGGGCGGCTACAGTGGCTTGCTGGGTTTCGAGCTTAAGGGCGGTAAAGCGGCTGGTTGTGCCTTTATCGAGGCGTTGAAGATGTTCTATCACGTCGCCAACATCGGCGATTCACGGTCGCTGGCCATTCATCCGGCAAGCACCACCCATTCGCAATTATCAGCCGAAGAACAAGAAGCCAGTGGCGTTACCGAAGGCTATATCCGCCTGTCGATCGGTATCGAGCATATCGACGATATTCTGGCAGATCTGGGTCAGGCACTGGACGCCGCTTCGGCCTAGTCGCCTCTATCAACAACCAAGTCTTTAATGGCGGCGGGATGCAGGTCCCGTCGCCATTCTTGTTTTGGCTATGTGATGATGACCCGGTCGCCGTCGACGGAAACCCGGTCTTCGGCAATCAGGCGCACGGCCTCGGGCAGGATCTTGTGTTCTTCGTCAAGCACCCGGGCGGCCAGCGTGTCAGCATCGTCGCCGGGTTCGACCGGGACTTTCGCCTGCACGATGATCGGTCCTGAATCCAGATCCGGAACCACAAAGTGCACGGTGCAGCCGGAGAACTTTTCCCCGGCCTCGACCACCCGTTCATGCACGTGCAGGCCTTTGTAATCGGGCAGCAGCGAGGGGTGGATGTTAATCATCCGGTCCCGCCATTTGCCGACGAAGCCGCCGGTCAGCATGCGCATAAAGCCCGCCAGACAGACGAATTCAGCACCTGACGCTGAAATGGCGTCATGCAAGGCGTTTTCGAACGCTTCGCGCCCGTCAAATGCGGTGTGGTCGATAACGGTCGTCTCGATTCCTGCGGCCTCAGCCTTGTCGAGTCCTTGAACGCCCGGAACGTTCGAGACCACGGTGACGATTTCGACCGGATAGTCAGCATCGTCGCAGGCGTCGATTAACGATTGCAGGTTCGAGCCCCGGCCCGAGATCAGGACGGCGAGCTTCAGCTTTGCCCGGTTTGCTACCATGCGTCTTCGATGTCGGGGATTTCGACGCTGCCATCCGTACGGCTGACGACGGTGCCGATGACGCAAACGCTCTCACCGGCATCACTCAATACTTTCGACAACTCGTCGGCGCGATCGGCCTCGACGATCATCGCCATGCCGATACCGCAGTTAAAGGTTCGGGCCATTTCTTTGGGCGCGATGCCACC
>JABHGV010000013.1 GCA_018671895.1 Rhodospirillaceae bacterium
ATCGGCTATTACTCGTTGCCCGTGGTGGGCCTGACCGCCCTTTTCACCGGTATGGTTTTGGCCCTGCAAATCTTTTTGGGGTCGGCACGGTTCAACGCCGAAAGCGCCGTGGCCTCGATTGTAGTGATAGGGATTACCCGTGAAATTGGCCCTGTCATCGCCTCGCTGATGGTTGCCGGGCGGGTTGGCGCCGCCATCGCCGCCGAAATCGGCACCATGCGAGTCACAGAACAAATTGATGCCCTGACCACATTGGCGACAAATCCTTTCCGCTATTTGGTCGCACCGCGCCTGATCGCGGCGGTATTGACGTTGCCCATATTGGTGCTGATCGCCGACATCGTCGGGGTGTTCGGGGCCTACACGGTGGGGGTCGTAAAGCTGGGATTCAGCCCAGTGGCCTATATCCAGAACAGCTTGGATTTTCTCCAGGTCATGGACGTTGTGTCCGGCCTGGCCAAGGCTGCGGTGTTCGGTTTCATCATCGCTTTGATGGGCTGCTATCACGGCTATTACAGCCGCGGCGGGGCTCAAGGGGTAGGCAAGGCGACCACCAATGCGGTGGTATCGGCGTCTATTTTGCTGCTCTCAGCCGATTATGTCTTAACTGAACTTTTCTTTGCCCAATAATGACTTACCCACAGACCCTAACAATTAAGGTTATGTTGTGACGCCAAAGATCAAGCTGTCTGGCGTTCGCAAATCCTTTGGCCAAAAGATGGTCCTGGATGGGGTGGATCTGGAGATCGCCCCCGGCCAATCGGTGGTGGTGATCGGCGGCTCAGGCGTCGGCAAATCGGTTTTGCTGAAATGCATTTTGGGGCTGGTCACTCCCGATGAGGGATCCATCGAAGTGGACGGCGTCGAAGTCACTGGGCTGCGCGGTGGGGCCCGTTCCGAGGTCTTGCGCAAATTCGGCATGCTGTTCCAAAGCGCCGCCCTGTTCGACAGTTTCCCGGTCTGGGAAAACGTCTCGTTCGGGCTGTTGGCGGAAAAACGCGTCAATCGTGACGAGGCCAAGGAAATTGCCATCTCCAAGCTGGCCCAGGTCGGCCTGGACTCTGCTGTCGCCGACTTGTCACCGGCGGAACTATCGGGCGGCATGCAGAAACGCGTCGGGCTGGCGCGCGCCATTGCCATGGACCCGGAAGTCATCTTCTTCGATGAGCCGACGACGGGTCTGGACCCGATTATGGCCGACGTCATCAACGACCTGATTGTCAAAACCACGCGCGAAGTCGGCGCGACGGCGCTGTCGATCACCCACGACATGGCCTCGGCCCGCAAAATCGCCGACCGCATCGCCATGTTGTATGAAGGCAAGATCATCTGGGCCGGACCCGTCGCCGACATCGACGATTCAGGTAATGAATTTGTTGATCAGTTCATCAACGGCCGTGCCGAAGGCCCGATCAAGATGGCAGTGCGGGCTTAATCCCGATTTGGGAAAAGTCCCTCGCTACGCTCGGTGTACTTTCCCCAAGCTTCAGATAGCTTAATCTTCGTCTTCCTTGTCGCCTTTTGAATTGCATGTAAATTAATGCTATTGGTTACAACCTTATATTGATAATTCATTATTATAGAAAACTAGGAGTTGGGCATGAAAGCTATCGGTTTTAACTTTGCAAAGGGACAACTTCGCTACACAGTTTTAGAAGGAACAAAAGGAAGCCCCCTATTTCAGAACAAAGGCAAACTCGACATATCTCCAGACACACCGACCACCGACTTGATGAATTGGATACACTCCAATGTCGACACCATTATCAAGCGGGTCAAGCCTGATGCAATCGCTGCCAGAATGCACTGGAAAATAACGAGGCAGGATCAGGCTAAGAATTTTCTCTTCCCAATGGGGATTCTAAATCTTTACTGCTACAACGAAAATCTGCCGATAAATGTGTTTGGTACACAGGCCATGACAGCTAAAAAACTTGGGCTGCCAAAGGGTGCCAAACCTTTGAACGAATGCGATTCCTTAATAGGTTCACATCCACCAAACTGGGACAATGCTCAACGCTACTCTGCCCTTGCAGCGTGGATGATACTGCCTGAATAAAGAGAGAATTTATGTTTAATCCTGGGGACACAATACAGAAATACTCCATCATTAAAGAACTGGGCAATGGACGATTCGGTACCGTTTATCACGTGCATGACGCCGCCTTAGGTGCCGAGAAAGCTATTAAAATTCTTGACGTTGCTGATCCTGCCCAAATGAAAGAAATATTAGAAGCCCAAATATTGCATAAATGTCGCCACGAAAATTGTGTTCACATAAATGAGGCTGACCTATACGAAATCGGAGGCACCATTAAACTTGTCATCGACATGGAATACCATCCTGCTGGTTCGCTTGAAAACCGGTTGATTGCAGGATCAATTGGGCCAGCCGAAATAATCAGACACATAACGCACATTCTATACGGCCTTGAGCATGCTCATAATCAAGATGTCTTACATCGAGACATCAAGCCTGCGAATATTTTGCTATCCAATCCTTCCACTAAACTGTCAGATTTTGGCCTTGCAACCGAGGGCGTTGGTCCCGGCACGATTGGCTCTGCAAAGGGTTATAGAACACACTGTGCCCCCGAAATATTTAATGACGATATAACATCAAAACTCACTGATATATATGCAGTAGGGGTCACGTTATTTAGATTAATAAATCAAATGGCGGATTGGGATGCCGTCATGAGTACCCTAAACAATCCGCAGCAAGCACTGAGCAAAGGCAGTCTTATTCAAGAAATTGGCTTTAATAATTTTGTACCTTCAAAGTTCGCTAGAATTGTCCGCAAAGCTTGCAAGCCTACCCCAGATGAGCGCTATCAAAATTGTGAAGAATTTAGACAAGCGCTTGAACGACTCACAATCAATTTAAATTGGGTGCGTATTTCCTCCAATCATTGGCGGGCAGAAATGGCTGATGCATGTCACGAATTAAGGCTTCTTTCGGTTCGAAAACACAAAGTTGAATACACAGTTAATCGTCGCAAACGTAGAGCTAACTGCAAAAGCTTCGATTCCATTGAAGACGCGCAAATATACATGGATGAAACGATTGCAAAATCCGTATTTTCCTAGGTAACACCGCATTAACTTGGGTTTTTAAAGAATTATATTTTCAATCCCATTCAACGGTCGCGCCGAAGGCCCGATCAAGATGGCGGTGCGGGCTTAAGCCGCCAGCGGCGTCGACGGCACCTGAAACCGTATTTTCAGACACGGCAAAACAGGGTATTGTCGTATCAACATTAATTTCTCATTTTTTAAAAGCATCAGAGGCATCAATGCCGGAAATCAACAGCCTTTATCTGTCGTGGGTGCTCGCCGGGTTTGCCATTCTTGTCGGCTTTACCGCCCTTTTTTCAGCCAACAGCGCCAAGGAAAACGTTTCCAAGCGGCTCAATGAATTCGTCAAATCGACCGTTACACAAATTGAAGAAGACACCGACGGGTTGAATGACAAGATCAACACCCTGAATAATCAAATCAACGAACAGCTGAACAAGCTTCGAATTCGCGACGAGGACCGGAAAGACGAAATCGCCGATTTGAAAAAGGAGCTTGAGAAGCTTCGAGCCGACCTGAAGAAGCTGGATAACCGCATCCTGCCCAAATACAAACGATAGACGCCAACACCCCACCCCCGATTGAAATATCGGACGTGCCTTTAAGACCGGATGTGTAAGATAAGGTCATGAGCGACCATCGGACTTTATCAGAGCGGGTGCGCGTCTATCGGCAATTGCGTTGCCGGTCCGACCGCGTTCGAGAGCAATTGATCCCCAACGCCATTTCTGACGAGACCCCGGCAGAAGAGACTTTCTTTGCCATGACCCGGGCCTATTTCGATGGCGATGTCAGCACCGGCCAACTGCTGAACGCGCTGGATTTATCGAAGGCCGAAAACCCGGACGGAAAAAACCAGCCCTATCTGCCGACCATGGACGAACTGGCGCAGCCACGCCGCCATCGTTGCAAGGTCTCGGGCTTCGAGACGCTGCACCCGCGTTTTCTGGGTGGCATCAGCCAACGCCTGTTCAGCGCCATCGACGAAGGGCGCGCCGAACGACGAGACGGAAATCTCGACATGAATTTCCTGCTGATCGTCAACTTCCTGTTACAGCTGATGCACATCGCCGAAGACGGCACCGGGCGCACCGGCGAGGATATGCTGGTGCTGCTGGCCGCAGAATCCGGGCGTACGCTGAGCCTGTCGCAAACCGGTTATCGGGGGGCCATGGAAGGCAGCGACTTTCCGATCTATTGCAAGGCCGTCGCCCAGAGGATTCTGTTTTTCGAGGTCACCCGAAATTTCTACAGGTCATTGGGCATAACGCCCCCCGAAGTGATCTCGTTCGATATCGAGCAGATCATCACCGATTTAGGTGCCCAAGATGCAGAAGATGCCGACAGACGTCTTGGCTGGCCCGACGGATTGGGCCCCACCATCGCCGAGGTCTACCCCGATGTCACCACTGATGCGGGGGCCCACGTCGCCCTGTTTAAGCCACCGCACATGTATCGTTTGTTCGCCGAATTCCTGGCCCTGGAAGCAATCTATTTGACGCTGTGCCTGCAAGACCCGACCAGGCACATGGCTGGTCTGAAGGCCCGGTATCCGGGGAGCGTCAACTGTGGCCTGCATCTTCTGACGGCGGGCCTTTCGCGGGACTATCACCCGATCCCGGATGTCGCCGGGGATGTTGCTGACGAGGCGGTTGCCCTGATCGAAGCAGTCAGAATGGGCTGGGCAGAGCGCGACGAGGCCGGGCTGGATGCGGCAGTGGCGCGGGTTGAAGCCGAAGATGAAAATACCGGCAAATTGTTTCGCCGGGAACTGTTGGTGTTCCTGACCGAAGAAGAAAAAAGCACCATCGGTTTCGAGGTCCCGGACGGAGTTACGGGGGAACAATTGGAAGAGCTTATCCGGGCTGGCATCAACAATGTCCACGGATCAAAAGACGATTGAAAAACGTCTGGAGAAACATCGGCCAAGTTTTTCATTTTCAGGCCATGTCACTTGTGCCTATCATCTTGGCCAATAACCAACGGGCAAGGGACCCTTTGGATAATGGATGCACCAAAGAGCATCCGCATAACAGGGAGTAGGGTCATGACGAAATTCATCCCCGCCGCATTTGCGGCGGCATTTCTTAGTGTTTTGAGTATGTTGAGCATCAGCCCCGCCGCAGCCGCAAGCGGCAAGCTGGTCATTGTTACGTCTTATCCGCCCGATACGACCGAGACGGTGAAAAAGGCATTCGAGAAAGTGCACCCTGGTGTTCAGGTCGAAATGCTGAAAAAGAAGACCACCGCCGGTATTAAGTATTTGCAGGAAACACAGTCCAACAACACGACTGACATGTTCTGGGCATCTGCGCCCGACGCGTTTGAAGTGCTCAAGGATGATGGCCTGCTTGCCAAGTATTCCGTCAAGCAGAAGGGCATCCCGGAAAAGGTCGGTGCGTTTCCGATCAACGATCCGGACGGCTATTACAAGGGTTTCGCCGCATCCGGCTACGGCATCATGTGGAACACCCGTTACACGAAAGCCAAGAAGCTTCCTGATGCAAAAGAATGGGCCGATCTGAAGAATGCCGTCTATCACGGCCACGTCGGCATGAGTGCGCCGTCGCGTTCCGGCACCACCCACCTGACAGTTGAAACCGTGTTGCAGGGTATGGGCTGGGATGCTGGTTGGGCCGAATGGAAGTCCATCGCCGGTAACTTCAAGACCGTCACCGAACGCAGCTTCGGTGTGCCCGACGGCGTTAATTCCGGCCAGTTTGGTGTCGGTATCGTCATCGACTTCTTCGGTTTGTCGTCGCAAGCATCGGGCTTCCCGGTGGAATTTGTCTACCCGACAGTGACCACTCTGGTTCCGGCCAACTTTGCCATTGTCAAAAACGCACCGAACACGGATGCGGCATCGGCCTTCATTGAGTATCTGCTAAGCCCGGCCGGTCAGGAAGTGCTGCTGGACCCGAAAATCAGGCGTCTGCCAGTGAACCCGGCGACCTATGCCAACGCACCGAAGGATTTCCCGAACCCGTTCAAGGACAAGTCCATCGGGGCTGCGGTAAAGTTCGATCTGGCGCTTTCAAAAAATCGCTACAACGTCGTCAATTCGCTGTTCGACGTGATGGTCACCTATCGTCTTGAAGACCTTGTTGCGGCAACCAGTGCCATTCAAATGGCCGAAGCCAAAGCCGGCAGCAACCCGGCGGCAGCCAAGTTGATTGCCGAGGCCAAAGCGTTGGTCGCCAAGATGCCGATCACCGAGGCCGAAGCGGCGGACGAGGGCTTCAACGCCATCTTCAAGACCAAGCGTAAGAAGGCCACCACCAAGGTCAAAGGCCGTCAGGCCGAGATCGAAAAAGAGTGGGACGCCATGGTCGTTGCCAACTACACCAAAGCCAAGCAATTGGCTGAAAAAGCCATGGGCATGTAAGCCTTTCTATCAGGGACCGGCGTGTTCGACGCGTCGGTCCCATTTTCTTTTATTGATTTTCGACACCTGACAGGACCGCCTGATGCAGTCATTTGCCAAGGGACACTCAAAGGCGGCCTGGATTGCCGTCGCGTTGAGCATCTTCCTGTTCGTGTTTCTGGTATTGCCGATCGCGAAGGTTATTTACGTCGCCTTTCAGGACCCCCATTCGGGTGATTTCACGCTGGTCAATTTCGCCGACTTTTTCGGCGCGGCGCTGTTCCAGCAAAGCTTCTTCAATTCATTCTACGTCGCCTGTATGTCGGTGCTGCTGGCGACCATCATCGCCCTGCCGCTGGCCTATTACACGACGCGGTTTAACTTCAAGGGCGCGGTGTTAATCCAGACGCTGGGCTTCGTGCCATTGATCATGCCGCCGTTCGTTGGTGCCGTCGCCATGGTGCTGCTGTTGGGCGACAACGGTTCGGTCAATCTGCTGCTTGATGAATGGTTCGGCTTTACCATCCCGTTCATGAGCGGCCTGAACGGCGTTATTCTGGTCGAGAGTATTCATTACTTTCCATTCATCCTGATCAACCTGTCGGCGGCATTGAACAACATCGACCGTGCGATGGAAGAATCGGCACAAAACCTGGGCGCACGCGGCATGCGGCTGTTTCGCCGCATCGTCTTTCCGCTGGCCATGCCCGGTTACGTCGCCGGTGCGGCGTTGGTCTTTATCAAGGTGTTCGACGATATCGGCACGCCGCTGTTGCTGAACATCAACAACATGCTGGCCCCGCAGGCCTATCTGCGCATTTCTTCGATCGGCATTTCAGATCCCATGGGGTATGTGATCTCGGTCATTCTGGTGGCGTTTTCGATCTTCTCGCTGTGGGTGTCGTTGCAGGCCATGCGCGGCAAGGATTACGCCACCGTGCAAAAAGGCGGCGGCGGGCTTTCCAAGCGCGACATGCGGCCATGGGAGAAGACCTCGTGTTACGCCATTATCATCATCATTCTGATATTCGTGCTGTCG
>JABHGV010000014.1 GCA_018671895.1 Rhodospirillaceae bacterium
CCAAGGCCGATGGCGTTGTTCATCCGGCGGAACTCGATTACCTGAAGCGCGTCGCCGAGATTTTTGGCTTTGATGCCCATCAGTTTGGCCGCGTTCACGCCAGCTTCGATGATCCGGAAAAGGCTGATCCCTATGACATTCTGGGGGTCTCGCGCGATGCATCTGACGCCGAGGTCAAAAAGGCCTATCGCAAGCTGATCATGGAAAACCATCCCGACAAGCTGATGTCCCAGGGGCTGCCGCAGGAATTCATCGATCTGGCGACCGAAAAAATGGCGGCTATCAACGGGGCCTATGACATTATCGAGAAGCAACGTGGTATGAAGTAAGGACGGGGGATACAGGGGGTATGGATTTTCACCGCTCGCCTAACCATGACAATCGCCCCGATGACGTCGGCGTCGATATGCTGGTGCTTCATTACACGGGCATGCAAAGCGCCGATGCGGCGTGTGAACGCATGTGCGATCCGGGCGCGGAAGTCAGTGCCCATTATATGATCGATGAGGACGGCACCGTCAGGGTGCTGGTGCCCGAAGACCGTCGCGCATGGCATGCGGGCGAGGCCTTCTGGCGCTCCAACACCGATATCAATGCCCGGTCTATCGGCGTCGAGATGGTCAACCCGGGGCATGAATTCGGGCTCGTGCCGTTTCCGGATGCGCAAATGGCGGCACTGGAAAAATTGTCGAAACAGGTAATACAGCGCTATTCGATTGTGCCGGTGAATATCGTCGGCCATTCCGATGTCGCGCCCCGGCGAAAATCTGACCCCGGCGAATTGTTCGATTGGGCGCGCCTGGCGGCTTCTGGAATTGGTTTGTGGCCGATCGGGGTTGAGCCGACTTCGCCAGATGCCATCGACGCCAACGCCCTGCTGGACGGGATCGGTTACGAGACGCTGGACATGGAGCAAACGGTCACGGCCTTCCAACGGCGCTATCGTCCGGCGCAAATCGATGCTATTATCGACGATGAAACGGCGGGACTGATTCAGTCCGTGCACAGCCTTGTTGATGCATGTTGACGGTGGTCAATGCGCCCTAGGATGGGTTAATATACATAAGTAAGCTGTAATATAACATTTGTCAGAGGAGGCTGTCTCCATGACTTTCCTTGAATTCACCGAAGGCCCCTTGTGGTATGCGGCGGCGGCGGCGTTTGTTGTCGGCGTCGTTTGGCGTTTTATCGGTATTATCGCCTTTGGTCGCAAGCCGGATCTGAGTACCCCCAGGGCGTCCGCCCAAACGGGTGCCGTCCGATCCATATTTCTGCACTTCGTACCGCATGGCGGGTTTGCATCTAAAACCGGCTTCCATGCCATCGCCGGTTACCTTTTCCACATTGGTCTGTTCGTGCTGCTGGCATTCGCGGTGCCGCACATTGTCTTTATTTCCGAGGAAATTTTAGGCCTGCCAGCCGGTGTCATGGCCTGGGGCGGATTGTCCCATTGGGGCTTTATCGTCGTCGCCGAGATCGCATTTTTGGGGATTATTCTGCTTTGGATCCGGCGTTTCACCGATCCGGTCAGCCGGATGATTTCAGACGCCGATGATTATATCGGCACGGTGTTGACGTTCCTGGTCATGTTGACCGGGTGCTTCGCCCTTGGCGAAAGCAGCGAAGCATTGCGTGCCATTCACATGTTGATGGTCGATGCCTGGCTGATCTATTTCCCGTTCAGCCGCCTGATGCACGCCTTCACATTTGTTCTTAGTCGTGGTTATACGGGTGCTTTGTTCGGGCGCCGGGGAGTGACACCATGAGCATTAATGAAGCCATCGAAGTCCTGAAATCCAACACCGACGCCGGGGCGGCCAGTTATCTGGATGCCTGTGTGCATTGCGGACAATGCGCCACGGCTTGTCATTTCTATGAGAACACGGGCGATGTACGCTATGCGCCGGTGCTGAAGATGGATCTGATGCGCCGGGTTTACAAACGTCACTTGGCACCGCTCAGCGGCATCAAGAGGGCTATGGGACTGGTTCCCGACGAGTTGACCATGGACGACTTCGAGGAATTCTCCGAACTGATATACGACTCATGCACGCTGTGTGGTCGTTGCACCATCGTTTGCCCGATGGGCATCGATATCGCCGGTATGGTTCGCAAGACCCGCGAGGGAATGGTTGCCGCCGGTCTTGTTCCTGAAGACCTTGTCGGGGCGGCGGATCGCGCCATCGAATTCGGCAGCCCGTTGAAGATCACGCCCGAGGTCCTGCAGAAGGTCTGCAAAAAGCAGGAAGAAGAATTCGGCATCCCCATCCCCATCGACGTCGTCGGTGCCGACTATCTGGTTATCCTGTCGGCAATGGAGGTCTTGCAATTCTATGAAGTGATCGGCGCATTGGCGAAAATTTTCCGTCAGGCCGGTATTTCATGGACCA
Source organism: Rhodospirillaceae bacterium (assembly GCA_018671895.1). Taxonomy (GTDB): domain Bacteria; phylum Pseudomonadota; class Alphaproteobacteria; order Rhodospirillales; family JABHCV01; genus JABHGV01. The sequence goes on from JABHGV010000014.1 coordinate 2,391, forward strand.
TCTCGACCGATGGCTATGAAGCGACCAACATTGGCATCCAGATGGGCAATAAGGATATCGCCCGCACGCTGGTCGGGCGTATCGTCGGCGCGGCTGAAAAGCTGGGCGTCAAATATGTCATCAGCCCGGAATGCGGCCATGCCTATTCGGCGTTGAAATGGGAAGGTCCGAACCTTCTTGGGCGTGCCTATGACTTCGAGATTATCCATATCATGGAACTGCTTGATCAGTTGCGCCGCGAAGGCCGCATCAAGGCCAGGGGCAGCGATGACCAACGCCTGACGTTCCATGACCCGTGCCAGATTGTCAGGCGCGGCGGCGTTGTTGATGAACCGCGTCACCTGATGAACATGGTGGCCAGCAACTTCGTTGAAATGGATAACTGCGGTACCGCCAATATCTGCTGTGGCGGTGGTGGCGGTGTCAGTTCCAACTCGCGCGCCGAAGAATTGCGCATCAAGGCGTTCGGCTCGAAGAAAAAGCAGCTCGATGACGTCAAGCCCGATGCCATGGTGACGGCCTGTGCCAACTGTCGCAATGTGCTCGAAGAAGCGCTGGATGAGTGGGATGTGGACATGGAGGTGCTGGGCTTGACCGAACTGGTGGCCGAGTATCTCGATGAGACTCCGCCCGCCAACACTTGACGAAATGACGTTTCGGACTAGGGTGTCGTTGCCAGACGGTTGGATGGCTGCGGCCCCTTGTCTTTGGATGCGGGGTCGAGGAAAGTCCGGGCTCCACGGAAACACGGTGCCGG
>JABHGV010000015.1 GCA_018671895.1 Rhodospirillaceae bacterium
AAACTGCAAACCCGAATCGCCGAAATGAGCGACCTGCTGGATATGGAGCGCACGACGAATGAAAATATGCGGATCAACGTCGCCCAGTTATCAGACGAATTGCAGGCATCGGTCAAAACATCGGATGACCTGAAATCTTCGCTGGCGTTGATGACCGAGAAAAGTGATGCCGCCGAACAAGCCGTCATCGACCTGACGGACAAGCTTGATGTATCAAACGAAACCGTCGAGGAAAAAAACAAGGAATTGATCGCACTGATCCAAAGCGTCGCCGCCATGCGGGCGTTGCGCGACGAAATGAAGTCTGAAATTGCCAACAAGGACAAGGCGCTTTCAGGGGAAAAGGAATTGTCCGAAGCGGCACGCGCAGAACTGGCGCTGGCGAACAGGCAAATGGCGGCGTTGCGCGATCAACTGGCGGAATTGTCCAAGGCCCTGGACGTTGCCGAGCGCAAGGCTTCCGAACAAGGCGTACAGATATCGTCAATGGGCAAACGTCTGAATTCGGCGCTGGCGTCCAAGGTGCAGGAACTGTCGCTCTATCGTTCGGAATTCTTTGGCCGTCTGCGCGAAGTATTAGGTTCCCAGCCGGGCGTGCGCGTCGTCGGCGACCGTTTTGTTTTTCAATCCGAAGTGCTGTTCGAGACAGGCTCGGCCGATCTGGGAGAAAGCGGCCAGGCACAAATGCGTAAGCTGGCCGCCACCCTGCGCGATATCCAGAAACGCATCCCCAAGGATATCGACTGGATTTTGCGCATTGACGGTCACACCGACAAAGTTCCCATATCGAACTGGAAATTCCCGTCGAACTGGGAACTTTCGTCCGGGCGCGCTATTTCCGTCGTTAAATTCCTGAAAAAAGAAGGGGTTCCGGCATCCAGGCTGGCCGCTACTGGCTTTGGTGAGTTCCAACCCATCGACACAGCGAAAGACGATATAGCCAACAAACGTAATCGCCGAATTGAAATGAAGCTGACACAACGTTGACAGTTGGCGCTGAATTCCGGCATTAAGGCGCGGACTTAACAAGCGCCAAGCAACACCGGAACCATCCCTTTTATGCTGACCCTGTTTCTGATTGTATTTATCGACCTCGTCGGCTTTGGGCTGATCATCCCCCTGCTGCCGTTTTACGCCGAACATTTTCAGGCCAGCCCGATGGTCGTCGGGTTTGTCATGGCGGTCTATTCACTGGCCCAGTTCATTGCCGCCCCCTTCTGGGGCCGGACCAGCGACCGTATCGGCCGCCGCCCGGTATTACTGGTTACCCTCGCCGGCGGTGCGGTCTCGTACGTAATGCTGGGGTTTGCCGACAGTCTGTGGCTGTTGATCGGGGCGCGCGTACTCGGCGGCTTCATGGCTGGCAACATATCAACCGCATTTGCCTATGTTGCAGACATCACAACACCGGAAAACCGCGCCAAGGGCATGGGAACGGTCGGCGCTGCCTTTGGGCTGGGATTCATCGCCGGACCCGCGATCGGCGGCATTTTGGCCGGACCGGACCCGCTGAACGCAGATTTCCTGACGCCATCGCTGGTCGCTGCCGGGTTATCCCTGACCGCCCTGATTATGGCTTTTATGTTGCTCAAGGAATCGCTGCCCGAAGACGTGCGCCAAAAACTGGCCGATACACCGCCGAAAAAACGCAGCGAACAATTCAGGGCGGCACTGGCAAAGCCCAACGTCGGCTTGTTGATCGGCCTGTCGTTTCTGGCAACCTTTGTCTTCGCCGGTATGGAGACGACATTCGCCATGTGGTCAGAACGTAAATTTCATTGGGGGCCGCAACAAAACGGCTATCTGTTCGCCTATGTCGGGCTGCTGGTGGCCCTGATTCAAGGCGGGCTGGTCGGAAGGCTGGTGCGCCGGTTCGGCGAGGCCAACCTGATCGTTCAAGGGGCCGTGGCCCTTGCCATCGGCATGCTGCTGATCCCGTTTTCAGACGGCTTGCCCATGCTGCTCATCGCCATGGCCATCGTTGCCTATGGCTTCGGCATTATCACCCCGTCCATGAACAGCCTGATATCGCTACAGGTCGGTCCTGGCGAACAGGGTGGCGTTATGGGTGTCACCCGCTCGGCAACGACCATGGCCCGTGTCCTCGGTCCAGCCTGGGCCGGAACCATGTTTATGGTACTGGGCAAGGATTGGCCCTATTTCGGCGGTGCCATTATCATGGTCGTCGTTGTTTATCTGGGAATTCGGGCAGCTCGCTCTACGGCTCGAGATTAAGTCGTATCCCGGTCGCTGTTTCCAGCTCGGTTATCAGCATATCGATGAGCTTGTCATCACTACGAGAACTGACCCAGGATCCCTGTTCGGCATCAAAATCAAAATGCGTCGCGCCGCTGACCGGTGACGACATCCAGATTTGCGAGGTTGGGGCGTGCTTGTTGATAATGTATTGGCCGCCGGCATCAAGCTCGATACTTAAAATCCCCTGCTCCAGATCAATATCCAGTTGATCACCAAGCGCCTCATCGATGATTTCCATGAAATTATCCAAAAGGGCATCGGCGCGAATGTTGAAATCTGCCTCATTATTGTTCATTGAATAGCTCCGAAAGGTCCTGAAAACAGCCAAAAAGCGGCGGCTAAAAAGAATGAATTTTGCGGCGAACCTTTGTCTATCTAGCGGCTTGATATTATAGTCGGTTATACAGATTCGAAGGGTTGGTGAAAATAGCGAGATTTCCCATATAACAATTGTTAACAAGATCTCTTGTATATAAGGAAAAGCAAGGGTATACAGGGCCGCTTGAATTTAGGAGTAATGGCTGTGAAAAAAGATACGCATCCCGACTATCATGAAATCACCGTTCAGATGACTGACGGCAGCACCTACAATACTCGCTCAACGTGGGGTAGCGCCGGTGACACTATAAAGTTGGACATTGACCCTAAAACCCATCCCGCCTGGACCGGCGTCCACCGTCTGCTCGATAGCGGCGGACAACTCGCCAAGTTCAACAAGCGGTTCAGTGGTTTTGGCCTGAAAAACGAGTGACCCATTGGGGCTCCCCGTAAGGGAACCCCATTTTCGTCCTTAGGGCGTGGATATAACATGGCTCATCAGACACACTACGAGGTTCACGTAAAGCAGAACGGACGATGGGAAATTCACGCCCGTCATTCTTCTAGCGAAAAAGAACTCGCCATCGAAGAGGCCAAATCGATGGACGCCATGAAGCACATCCAGTCGGTTAAGGTGATTCAGGAAATCTTCGACCCCGATGAGGGCCTGTCGAAGGAATACAACGTTTACACCCCCGGGGAGCCCAGGCGAGGCCCCAAGAAAAGTAGCTCAAAAGCACCGGCATTGCAGGCAAAAGAAGCCCAGGAAGCCGCGGCTGAAGCCGAAGAGGAAGAATCCAGAGGCGGCTCCAAAAACAAGAAAAAGGGGTCGAAACGGTCTATCAACCAGATTTTGTTGCGGATGAGCGGCATTATTGTTTTCAGCCTGATCGTCGCAGCCATGTTTACCTGGTTCACTTCCATGGTGATGGCTGAATCCTCCATTGGCGAGAATGCCAAAAGCAACATTCTGTTTATCGTCTTTTTGCTGGTTTTCGTTGTTGGCTCCATTCCCATGGCCATGGTGTTCCTTGGCAAGGAAGACTAACGCTTACCAAGCCATAACCAACTAATGTTCTCCTGCATTCCAAGGGCACCGTTATTTACAGGTGCCCTTTTCGTTTGCGTACAAGCGATGTATTGTTCCCATTGGTAATTTTTAGTGAATCTAAAGGGTTTGCAGTGATGATTTAGTCCTTGGATTCCATCGCTGACGATTTTTTTGTTGGCAACAATGCTGCGAGGGGGCGGCATGACTCGGCATATAACCTACGAAATCCACGTTAGCCAAAAAGGCCGATGGGAAATCCACGCCCGACATGAATCCTCGGGCATGGATGAAGCCATCGAAGAAGCACGCTCCCTCGACATGCTGGCGTCTGTCGACGAAGTTAAGGTTGTCCGCGAGGTCTATGACGACGATAGCGGCAACACCAAGGAATACAACGTCTACAGGACTCCGGGAAAAGCCGCACAGGAAGAGGCTGAAGCGACATCACAAGCAATAGGCGGCACGTCAGGCGGCTGGGCCGCCGATGACGGCGACGACGACTTTGGCTCTTACGACGCCTCTCCGTTTGATGAAGATTACTCTTCTATGAAGGCTGCCCGCCGGGGGAAATCCCGCAAACGGGGTGGCAAAGGAAAACACAAGGCTACCTTCACCAGTGTTCTGGTAAAAATTCTGCTGATTATCCTGTTCAGCGTCACATTGGCCGGGCTCATTGCAGGCGGCACAGTTCAGTTCCTGCGTGATACGTCGCTTAGCAGCAACGTCCAGACGAATATCGTATTCGGCATCTTCATCGTCATTTTCCTGGTCAGCGCCGTTGTTATGTCGATGAATTTCCTGCGCAAGGATGAATTAGGCAAGGCGAAGGTCCGTCCTGTCCGACATCGTGCCGCAGCGCCTGCCGCAGCCCCGCCCCCGAAAGAAAAGAAACCGAAAACGAAACCGGAAAAAAAGAAAAAAGAAAAGAAAAAAGAACCAACAGAGGCGCCGACCCCAAGCGATGAAGCGCTTGCCTCGACGGCAACAGCAGATGAAGCCCCCAAACCCGAAGAGATAGAAGACACTCCCCTGCCCATTGACGAGGTTCCCGAACCGGAGCCGGAACCCGAGCCCGAGCCTGAGCCAGAGGTGGAGGCCGCCGAGGGGCTGTCCCCGCATGCGGAGAAACAAAGAATTTATCTAATGAAGTTTCTCAGTGGTGGCCTTGAAAACACAGAATCCGACATCTCGAAACTTGATAGCTTCAACAAGTTCGGGCTGAACCTATACCTTGCCGGGGCTTGTGAGATACTAGGACAATCACGCAATCTGGACATCAACTCGTCATCGCGCATACTTGCAGAAACAATCGGGCTGATGGGCTTCAAGGCATCTGATGCGGCGAAGTTTTCAGACGGCTACGAAGACTATCTGCTTGCCGACTCTCGTTATATGCAAATGTTCCAGGCTGGTCGCAATGCCATGAACCACACTCTGGATGAAGAACCGGATGCCAACAAGTACCTGGGGCAGGCCCTCGCAGAATGGAACAAACCAAAGGCACAAGAAGACAATTCCGGGCCGATTACGGTTCTGTTCACCGATATCGCCGGTTCGACGGCAATGACCCAGAACCTTGGCGACGCCGTCGCTCAACAGATTGTTCGCGCCCACAACCGCATTATCCGCGATGCCCTGACACAGTTTTCCGGTAAGGAAATCAAGCATACTGGTGACGGCATCATGGCCTCGTTCTCGAGCACCTCGAACGCCGTCGAAGGCGCCATCAACATGCAGGTCAACACCGCCAAGCATAACGAGCACAATCCCGACCTGCCGCTTGGCATAAAAATCGGCATCAATGCCGGCGAGCCCATTTCCGAAGATAACGACCTGTTCGGCTCCACCGTCCAAATGGCGGCCCGCATTGTCGACAAGGCACAATCGGGCGAAATTTTCGTATCGGAAATCGTTCGCGGCATATGTGCCGGAAAGCCGCTGAAATTCAAGGATCGTGGCCCCTATGAAATGAAGGGCTTCGATGTTCCGCCGTCCCTTTATGAAGCCACCTGGAAAGACGAATAGGCACCGCGCCCACACCCCCTTGATACCAGAATTTTACCTGCATATATCTCCATCAGTGACGGATGCCGCTTAAAGCGGGTCCTCATCGTTAAACCCGGGGGTCGACCATTGTGGTGGCCCCGACAGAACCCATGTCGCTCCAAGGAGAATATGGCTATGAGAAATATCGACCTTTCCCCCCTTCACCGTTTTGCCGTCGGCTTCGACCGCATGCAGCGCCAAATGGACCAGGCACTCAGCATGGACGAGGCTTCGCAATCCTATCCACCTTATAATATCGAGGCCATTTCAGAAGATGCCTATCGCATTACCATGGCCGTCGCCGGTTTTGCCGAAGACGACCTTGACGTCAACATCAAGGAAGACACCCTGGTAATTACAGGCAAATCCAGCAATACCAACGAAGGCGCAACCTATCTGCATCATGGCATCGCCGGGCGTTCTTTCGAGCGCCGGTTTGAACTTGCCGACCACATCAAGGTAATTGGTGCATCCATGGAAAACGGCCTTCTGAACATTGATCTGGAACGCCAGATTCCGGAAGAAAAGAAGCCCCGGTCCATCAAGATCAAAGCTGGAACAGGTGCCACACGTATCGAAAGCAAGGCCGCCTGACGGCAGCCTGATCAAGAAACAGAAAGGGCGCATCGGCGATCACGGTCGGTGCGCCCTTTTATATTGTAAACCTGTCCCCAAACGGCAAAGAGGCCGCCTTTTGGCGACCCCTTCGATACCTCAACCTGTCAAACTCGCCGTGATTTTTTTTCGGCAGACAGGGACTGTAGCCAACGATGGTCAGGGTGGTCAACTGCTGATTAAAAATGCCGGGCAAAAAAAGACCGCCCCTAAAAAGGGGCGGCAAGTTTAACAGGGAGGTATCGGGATGAATGCTTTCAGGTATGGCCGCTGATGGGCCTACATTCATCCGATACTGAATCATAAATCCTTCGGCGTTAACATAACCTTAACGATGATTCGGCAGCCCTGACGATTCGGCCAGGCATCAAGACTTGAAAAAGCTCTCGGCGCCTTGTTGCGCCTGTTCTTTCATTTTAATGGCTTCGCGCACGCGCGCGATCTCGGTCTCAAGCCCGGCAATGTATTCGCCCAGTGCCTCGATGGACATGACTTCCAGGTCTTTTGGCTTGATCACCGGGCGTGGCGGTTCCAGATCATCGGTATCCATACTTAATTCTCCGTTGTCTCCGTTGTTTCCCTTGTTTGTAAACCTGCAACATATTATTCCCTATTCAGAACAAACGGAGAGCAAAATGACCACGCCCCTGCCAGAAACCATGACCTGCATCGAAATATCCGAAGACGGAAAGCTGATCGAGGCAACCCGTCCGTTGCCTGTTGCCGGGCCCGGCGAGGTCCTGATCGAAGTCGAAGCGGCTGGTATCAACCGCCCCGACATATTGCAGCGTCAGGGCTTGTACCCACCGCCAGAGGGCGCATCGGACATCCCCGGGCTTGAAATTGCAGGCACCGTCGTTGCCTTAAGTAAAGACGTTACCGGCATCGCAATCGGCGACGAAGTTTGCGCACTGGTTACCGGCGGCGGATATGCCGAATACTGCACGGCCCCGGCCCCGCAATGCCTGCCCATCCCATCGACCCTTGAAATGGACGAGGCCGCGGCCCTGCCGGAATGTTTTTTCACCGTCTGGTCCAATGTGTTCCAACGCGCTGCCCTCAAACCCGACGAGACCCTGCTGGTCCATGGCGGGTCCAGCGGCATCGGCACCACCGCCATTCAGATGGCCCATGCGCTTGGCTCGACGGTCATTGTGACCGCTGGCTATGAAGAAAAATGCGGGGCCTGCGAGGTCCTTGGTGCCGATCTGGCGATCGACTACAACGAAGAGGATTTCGTCGCAAAGGCCAAGGAATTCACCGATGGTCGCGGCGTCAATGTCATTCTCGATATGGTCGGCGGCGATTACGTGCAGCGCAACCTCAAGGCGCTCGCCCCTGATGGACGATTGGTCAACATTGCCTTCTTGAAGGGCAGCAAGGTGGAAGTCGACCTGATGTCACTGATGCTGAAACGCCTGACCATCACCGGCTCGACCCTCAGGGCACGCTCCGTCGAGTTCAAGGCGGCCATTGCCAAAGACCTTGAGGAAAAGATCTGGCCGTTGATTGAAGCTGAGGAAATTACCCCGTTTATTCATGCAACTTTCCCGCTGACAGAAGCCATGCAAGCCCATGAATTGATGGAAAGTTCCGAACATATCGGCAAGTTGGTGCTGATTCCTTAAGAAACAGGCGATCAAATGGTTTACGAAGCTCCGAAAATACACTAAACGTTGCCCCAATTCATTCCCCTACATGACACCTTGAAAACAGGAAGACACGTGATGACGCATCCGTTGATGCCAAAAGCCACAGCCGTCTGGCTGGTTGAAAACACCGCCCTGACCTTCGAACAGGTTGCAGACTTCTGCGGCCTGCATGCACTGGAAGTCCAGGCCATCGCCGATGACGAAGTCGCCATTGGCATGCAGGGCATGGACCCCATTGCCGCCGGTGAGTTAACGCAAGAAGAACTCGACCGTTGTGCCGCCGACACGTCGGCGCGCCTGAACCCGTCGAAGGACCGCACCCCTGTCGCCAAGCATAAGGGTGCCCGTTACACGCCGGTCTCGAAGCGTCAGGACCGCCCCGACGCCATCGCATGGCTGATCAAAAGTTACCCGGAACTCAGCGACGCCCAGATTTCCAAGCTGATCGGCACCACCAAGCCGACCATTAACAGCATTCGCGAGCGTAGCCACTGGAACATCACCAACATCAAACCGCAGAACCCGGTTGGTCTTGGCCTGTGCACCGGCGAGGCGCTGGAGAAAATCGTCGAGGTTGCCCGCAAGCGGGCCAAATCGGCAGAAGTCAGAAAGGCCCGCGAAACCCGCAAAGCCGCTGCCGAGGTCGCTGCGGCTGTAGAGACAGCACCTGCTGCTGACGAGGCTCCTGTGGCCGTGGCTGATGTAGCACCTGCGGCTGACGAGGCACCTGTGGCCGAACCGGCTTTACTGGAAACACATCCCGAACCGGAAATGCTGCCCAAGCCCGAGGAAGAGCCCCTGGCTATCGAACAGCAGTCGACGACAGAGCCCATCGAAATGCCAGCGCCTGAGGCAGAACCAGCGCCGGAAACTGAAGATAAGCCGGAAGACGCCTAAGGCGACCTCCGCATTTTTTCGTCATTCCCGCGCAGGCAGGAATCCAGTCTTTTTTAAACATCTCTGGACCCCCGCCTTCGCATCCATGGCGCACTGCGTGGCGCAGCCTCTGGAAGTCAGGTTCTAATTTCAACAGGAATCATACTCTTACAAGCCCGCGACTGCGGGCCGCCGACCGTTCGGCGAAAGCCAAGGGGCGAGGAGCCCCGCCCGGCGACTGAGGGGCATAAAAGGGCGTCTTAACCACCCCTTTTAGATGCTAACCCCAGGCTTTCAAGCGCCACCTCGATTTCATCGAGAACCGTCGGGTCATCAATGGTTGCCGGCATTTTGTATTCGACGTTGTCGGCAATTTTCTGAATGGTGCCACGTAGAATCTTGCCGGACCGGGTTTTCGGCAAGCGAGCAACGACGGCGGCTTGTTTGAAGGCAGCGACCGGGCCGATCTTGTCGCGCACCATCTGCACCACTTCGGTAACGATCTCGGCGTGGTCCCGATCAACACCGGCCTTCAGCACCAGGAAGCCAACCGGCAACTGGCCCTTCAGGTCATCGGCAACGCCCAGCACCGCACATTCGGCAACATCGGCGTGGGCGGCCAGCACTTCTTCCATACCGCCCGTCGACAGGCGGTGCCCGGCGACGTTGATGATGTCATCGGTGCGGGCCATGATGTACAGATAGCCCTCTTCGTCGATGTAACCGGCATCTGCCGTCTTGTAGAAACCCGGAAATTCTTCCAGATACGCCTGTTTATACCGGTCATCGGCATTCCACAGGCTCGGCAGGGTTCCCGGCGGCAACGGCAGTTTGCAACAGATGGCACCGATGTCCCCGGCCTTGACCGGGTTCGCCGCGTCATCGAGAACCTGAACATCCCAGCCCGGTGCTGCTTTCGTCGGCGAGCCCGGCTTCACCGGATAGGCATGCAGCCCCATGCAGTTGGTGGCGATGGACCAGCCGGTCTCGGTCTGCCACCAGTGATCAATAACCGGAACGCCAAGATTATCTTCGGCCCAATGCAGGGTATCGGGGTCGGTACGCTCACCCGCAAGGAACAACATTTCGAATGCGGACAGGTCATATTGCTTCATCAATTCGGCGTCGGGGTCCTCGCGTTTGATGGCGCGGAACGCCGTCGGCGCTGTAAACATGACCTTCACCTTGTGATCGGATATCACCCGCCAGAAGGCACCTGCGTCCGGCGTGCCGACCGGTTTTCCTTCGAACAGGATGGTGGTGTTGCCGTTCAATAACGGCGCATAGACGATATAGGAATGGCCGACGACCCAGCCGACGTCGGACGCCGCCCAGTACACGTCACCCGGCTCAATATTATAAACCGTCTTCATGGTCCATTTCAGGGCCACCGCATGGCCGCCATTATCACGCACCACGCCCTTCGGCTCGCCGGTGGTGCCCGACGTATACAGAATATACAGCGGATCGGTTGCGGCGACCGGCACGCAATCATGGGGCTCGGCCGTCGTCATGGCTTCGGCCCAGTCGACATCACGGCCATCGGTCAAGTCTGCAACGGCTTGCTCGCGCTGCAAAATGACACATGCATCGGGCTTGTGGGTTGCGATATTAATGGCCTCGTTCAACAGCGGCATGTATTCGATGACGCGTCCGGCCTCAAGACCACACGATGCGCTGACGATGGCCTTCGGCTTGGCATCGTTGATGCGAACCGCCAGCTCGTTGGCGGCAAACCCGCCAAAGACGACGGAATGAACGGCACCCAGACGCGCACACGCCAGCATGGCGATGGCCGCTTCTGGAATCATCGGCATATAGACGATAACCCTGTCGCCCTTGGCCACCCCATGGGATGCCAGCACACCGGCGAATTTCGCCGTCTCGTCACGAAGCTGGCTATAGCTGTATGTACGGACCGTATCGGTAACCGGGCTGTCGTAAATCAATGCCGCCTGTTCGCCGCGGCCTTCTTCTACATGGCGGTCGAGCGCATTGAAACAGGTGTTCAGCTCTCCGCCAGCGAACCAGCGATAAAACGGCGGGTTTGAAGAATCGAGGACCTTGTCCCATTTCTTTGTCCAAACGATATCTTCTGCGATCTCGCCCCAATACCCATCGGGGTCTTCGAGTGAACGCGTGTGTGCTTGTATATAGGCATCGGACATTGAACCGCCTCCCCAGATTATTCATTTGGGAAATTGTGCGGCAAAACAAGCCCCATGGCTAGGGGCTAGGGTCCAGACTCATTAAAACGATCCATTGCGCGAGAGGTAATTTAGCCAAAGGGCAGGAGTAGAAACGCAGGCGATGTGGTGCATCGTCAAGTTTTTTCGACGCACCCTTTGGCTAAAAGACCCTCGCCCTCCGGGTCAGGTCAGGAAGGACGACTGCGGTGTCAATAACGCTCGAATATGCTATGGCATGTCCGTCGCGTTGATTTCCGTGCATTCGACCTTCCTGACCTGACGCAATTGCATGGTTTTAATGAGTTTGAACCCTGGACAGATATTCCATCGCCGCATCGACGCCGCCGATGGCACCATCGACGCCAAATTGACGCAGTCCCATTTCAACGCCCGCGAGGGTGCCGCACAGGCTGAGGTCGTTGAAATCGCCCAAATGACCGATACGGAACAACCGCCCCGCCATTTTGCCGAGGCCAGAGCCCAGCGACATATCGAATGTATCGAGCACCCGTGCCCTGAAGGCATCGGCATCCTGACCGTCCGGCATCATCACGGCGGTCAGTGATGCGCTGTGTTCTTGCGGGTTCAGGCAGCAGGTTTCCAGTCCCCAGGCGGCGACGGCCAGACGGGTCGCCTGGGCGTGGCGGGCGTGGCGGGCAAACACATTGTCCAGCCCTTCCTCGTCCAGCATCGCCAGTGCCTCTTTCAGGCCGTACAGAAGATTGGTTGCCGGCGTATAGGGGAAAAAGCCTTTCTTGTTGGCTTCCAACATGTCCTGCCAGCGCCAATAGGACTTGGCGAAGTCGGACGTCTCGCTTGCCACCAGCGCCTTGTCGCTGATCGCCGTGAATGACAGCCCCGGCGGCAGCATTAGCCCTTTTTGCGAGCCGCTGACGGTAACATCGACGCCCCAATCGTCGTGACGATAGTCCATACACGCCAGCGACGAAATGGTATCGACCATCAACAGGGCCGGGTGCCCCGCTGTATCCATTGCCGCACGAACGCCCGCGACATTACTGGTGACCCCGGTCGAGGTCTCGTTATGAACGACACAGACGGCCTTGATGGCGTGCTCTTTATCGGCGCTCAGTGCATCTGCAATCCTTGCTGTGTCGGCACCTGTGTGCCAATCACCGGACAACACCTCGACATCAAGACCGAAACGTGCGGCAAGGTTCGCCCACAAGGTGGAAAATTGTCCGGTTTCGCACATCAGCACCCGGTCGCCGGTCGACAGGGTGTTAACCAAAGCGGCTTCCCAGGCCCCTGTTCCCGACGCCGGATAGATAATTACCGGCCCCGTCGTCTTGAACACATCTTTCAGCCCATCCAGAACCCGCAAGCCAAGTTCAGCGAAATCAGCGCCGCGGTGGTCGATGGTCGCACGGTCCATGGCCCGCAAGATTCGGTCGGGCACATTGGTCGGTCCGGGGATTTGAAGGAAATGGCGTCCGCTTTTCACGTATTAAGTCCTGTTTCTGAATACCGGGAACGACATCGCCCGGACCGGGCATTCAATCCGGGTCCGGGCGATGCTAATAAAAAAAGCAGGCGTTTAAGCCTGCTTGTAAATACCTACATGTCTGCCAGCTCATCCTTGATGTTGAGCTTCATCTTCTTCAAATCATGGAGGTGAATATCGTCTGGGTGTGGCCTCTTTTCTTCATCCTCAATTTCATGTTTAAGAGCTTCATGCTTTTCTTTTAGGGAATACTTCCTCTCGTCAAGGCTCATAATTGGGGGTCCTCCCTTTTCAGGTGGTTTCACACAAGATGTATATCATAGTCGAATTCGGACAATTAATCCAGCGAACTTGCAGCGCTATAATCGCAGCGAAACGATAAAAAGTTTGATATAGTGCCCATCGAACAGCCGATCAGGGGCAAATACAGCGGCGAATATGAACGACACAGATTCTCTCAAACACCATCTGGCGGAATTAATGGCGGAACATCGTGATCTGGACGATGTTATCGCCAGGCTGACCGAAGACGGAACCTATAATCAGGTCCAGGTTCAGCGTCTGAAGAAGCGAAAGCTGATTTTAAAAGACGAAATCACCGAACTGGAAAATCGCTTGCTGCCTGACATCATCGCCTGACGTCTTGTTGGCTGACAGCTCGGCCCTATCTTTCACCGCGTTCGCGAACAAGCAAATCCTCATCGGCCTTGTCGATCAGGCTTTCAGCCGTATCCCCCGGCTCGAATGTATGCAGGCCATAGGCAACCTCCAGCGATAATTGATCCCCATTGGCATCCAGCAACGCGGCCTCGACCGCTGCGGCCATGGAAGCAGCCTTGGTGCTGGCATCCTCGCTGTCTGACAAGGTCAGGATCACACCAAAATCATGTCCGCCAAGATTGCCCAGAACATCCGCCTCACGCGTTTCACCGGCCAGCCGCTCTGCCGTCAGCACCAGTCCGTCCTCTGCCGCGCCATGACCATACCTGCGGCGGATATCCTCGATATTGCGCACATGAAAACAAACGAAGGTGTTCTTTATTTCGGCGCGCTCGGCCAGTGCCAGCATACGCGACAACTCGCGATGCAGTCCGCGACGGTTAACCACCGGCAAAAAGGGATGCTTCTCGACCAACTCTTCAAGATAATGATTGTGCGCGTTTGCCGCTTCCAACTCGTTTCTGATCTTGTCGAACTGGGCCATCAGGCTGGACATGACCTCTTGGACCTTCGGCGTCAATTCTTCGGCCGGAATGCCCATGATGGTGGTGACATCGGCAACGCCGCTGCCTTCAGCGTGCTCCTGATTCTTTTCTTCGGGCGACTCCTCATCTTTTTTCGTGCGCGTGTCGGGGTGCCGCCGGTCATTGGGCGGAAGTGAAGGAATCGGAGCCGGTTCGGATATATCAGCCATGTTAATATCCCTCAGCAGACTTACCTGTGTGCATTTTATCATCGCCTGAACTGGTTAAAAAATGGTTTTCATGTTTTCAACCACCGGTTCCGCTTGCCAGTCCGGGTTTGATGCCTATAATCCTCGGCTTTCCGGGCCTGAACAAGGAACCTGAGTATGAGTGACACGACCCCCACCGTCGGTATTATCATGGGCAGCCAGTCAGACTGGAAGACCATGCGAAACGCAGCCGACCGACTGGAATCCCTTGGCATTGCGTGCGAAAGTAAAATCATGTCGGCGCACCGAACACCGGACCGCGTCGAAGCTTATTGCAAAGGTGCCCGTGACCGTGGCCTGAAAGTCATTATTGCCGGTGCCGGTATGGCTGCCGCCCTGCCTGGTTCCGCCGCCGCCGTCACGCCGTTGCCGGTTTTGGGCGTCCCTATGGAAGGTCAGATGATGGGGGGCCTGGACGCCATGTTGGCAATGACCCAGATGCCGCCGGGCATTCCCGTCGGAACGCTGGGGTTGGGCAAGGCAGGCGCCATTAATGCCGCCATGCTGGCCGCCGCCATCGTCGCCATTTCCGACGACACCGCAGCCAAGTCGCTGGATGATTTCCGCGCCGCCCAGACGGCTGGCGTTCAGGAAGAACCAATCGACGAATAAATTCGTCTTGTAAGCGCGCTGCGCGGCGCAGCCTCTGGAAGCCAAGTCCTGATTTTGACAGGAACTTTACTTTTACAAGCCCGCGACTGCGGGCCGCCGACCGTTCGGCGAAAGCCAAGGGGCGAGGAGCCCCGCCCGGCGACTGAGGTGCAGCATCCGAAGGATGCGTTAACTACCTTCTCGCCTGAACTGCTTCTGCGAATCGCTTGTAGACTTTAAAAGGCGACGGCATTTGCGACAGCCGATTGGATATTCGCGCCTTGAGCGGCGGAATTTTCAACACGTCACCAATGCGCCGGTCCAGAAAATCCCAGGTATCGGGCGTATCCCCGTTTTCGTCGCCTGCATCGGACATCCAGTACAGGGTCGTCGAGACGAGCACCGGGGCAAGCAGGCCGCGTTTCGTATAAAAATTGAAGTCGGTGCTTTCATCCCCCGCCGCGTACCAGATGGCGCTGCTGGTATTATAGGTCGCCTTCAACGCCAACCCGGCATGCCCGGGAAGCGCCAGAAACGCCAACATGCGGCGTATCGCCTCACGATGGGGGCTTAGCACCTGAAGCCTGAGACGGACACCGGCGGCGATACGATCACGGACCCGCATGGATTCAATATCAAGCTTTTCCATCTCTGCAAGCATCCGACGGTCGGCCCAATCGGCGAAGTGCGCGGCCAGATCGGCAGGGCCACCGGGGAAGGCACGCTCGGCGGCCTTGTCGCCCAATTCAGGGAAATCCGCAGCACCTTGTTCCATGGCGCTTGCCGACCAGCCTTCAAAAACCACATGCGGCAGGGTAGCCAGCAAGATCAGGTCTCGAAACTCCTGATGATCATGTTTTTCCGTCATTTATTTTGACTCCGGCAGGTCATCGTCCTTTTGGACCTCGTCACTATAACCAAAGGTCGACATATCATCCATCCGCTGCGGATAAAGAATGCCATCCAAATGGTCGCATTCATGCTGGACGACGCGCGCATGGAAGCCTTCGGCCTCGCGCTCGATGACATTGCCGTCCAGATCAAGCCCGCGATATCTGATGTGGCGCGGGCGGCGAACCTCGCCGGTCATGTGGGGGATCGACAGACACCCCTCGTAAGCCGCCTCGGTCTCGTTGCCGATGGCCTCGATCACTGGATTAACCAACACCGTCAGGGCAATTTCCTCGTCATCGTCTTCAAGCCCAGCATCGTGGTAACGGTCGGCGGCCTCGCTGGCCAACGGTACGAAAAAAATGACCAGACGCAGCATTTCGTGGACCTGTGGCGCGGCCAGTCCGACCCCCCCGGCATCCGCCAGGGTATCAACCATATTGGCGACCAGTTCGCGAATTTCGGGTGCCGTCGGGTCCTCTATCTCTACGGATTTTTTCCTGAGGTAAGGATGACCGATACGGGCAATCTTCAATATAGCCATGAACGCGCAATATCCCTTTGATTAGTCCTTCACAGGATGGAAACTATATGTTACAAGCGCGCCTCATCAATGAAAACCTGTTGTTTCCGTTGATTCTACCAAACATGAAAGAGAGCGATCAAAGTGTACGTCACTGTCCGCGACAACAATGTCGATCAGGCCTTGAAGGCCCTGAAAAAGAAACTGCAACGCGAAGGCGTCTTCCGTGAAATGAAGCTGCGCCGCGCTTTCGAAAAGCCGTCTGAACGCAGGGCTCGCCAAAAAGCCGAAGCCATCAGCCGTAGCCGCAAGCTGGAACGCAAGCGCCTGGAGCGCGAAGGCTTCTAGTTTTCGAGGTTTCTAAAGACAGCTACTGCGCACCTCAGGTAATTCCTAAGGTGCGCGTTTGCTTGTCTGGGTTCAAGTTGTAGGCGCACGCTACGCGTGGCGAGAACTCTGGAAGTCTGACTTTAATTCTCGGCAGTAATATTTCCCTACCAAGCCCGCGACTGCGGGCCGCCGACCGTTCGGCGAAAGCCAAGGGGCGAATAGCCCCGCCCGGCGACTGAGGGGCAGCAATAAGCGCCCCACAGGGCGCTAACCAAGTGCCTGGACGATTTCCTCAGCCATTTTCTTGGCATCACCGAACAGCATCATGGTGTTGTCGGCAAAGAACAATTCATTATCGACACCGGCATAGCCAGAGCCCATGGACCGCTTGGAAAACAGCACGGTTCCGGCCTTTTCCACATCCAGAATCGGCATCCCGTAGATGGCACTGGTCTTGTCGGTCTTGGCCGCCGGGTTGGTGACGTCGTTGGCACCGATGACGAAAGCGACGTCGGCGCTGGCGAATTCATGATTGATTTCTTCCAGCTCGAAGACTTCGTCATAAGGCACGTTGGCTTCGGCCAGCAGCACGTTCATGTGTCCGGGCATGCGTCCGGCGACGGGGTGAATGGCATAGGAAACATCGACCCCCTCTTCCTTCAACAGATCAGACATTTCACGCAGTGCGTGCTGAGCCTGGGCAACGGCCATGCCGTAACCGGGAACGATGATGACCTTGGATGCGTTCTTCATCAGGAAGCCCGCATCATCGGCAGAACCTGACTTGACTGCCCTCTCGACGCCGTCACTGCCGACAGCCGTCCCAGCGGCCTCGCCACCGAATCCGCCCAACAAGACGTTAAAGATGGAACGGTTCATTCCCTTGCACATGATGTAGCTGAGGATCGCACCGGACGACCCAACCAGCGCGCCGGTAATAATCAGCGCCGGGTTCGACAGTGTGAAACCAATGCCGCAAGCCGCCCAACCCGAATACGAGTTCAGCATTGAGACGACGACCGGCATGTCGGCCCCGCCAATGGGAATAATGATCAGGAAGCCGATCAGGAACGACAACGCGATCAGGGTCCAGAACATGGTTTCAGACTGATCCGTGACCAGCCCGACGATGGCGATCAGGATGCCCAGGCCAATGGCGGCATTCAGCTTGTGCTGCAAACCGAATGTAATCGGTGCGCCGCTCATGATTCCCTGCAGTTTGGCAAATGCGATGACCGAACCGGAAAAGGTTATGGCACCGATGGCTGCACCCAGTGACAGCTCGATCATGCTGGCCGCTGC